>NZ_JBCFQK010000011.1:0-128474 GCF_041729735.1 Flavobacterium magnesitis
TCGTCTTGGGATTAAGGGGGAGCATGTACAAAATTAGTTAAGGATCAATCCGAAAACCTGTGGAGCTAGAAAAATTACGCAAAATATTGGTTAGCCTAAAAAGAAAAAATTCTACATTTCTTACCCCTCAGTATTCGATTTATAAATGATTAAGTATCCTGAATTTAATAGTTGTGGTAATGGTTAAATTTTAGATTCTAAGTAGTTTAACATGTTTGTTGTAATTGGTTTTGATAAAAAATCAATTACCATTGGGTATTTTTTTGATTTTTGTAAGTCTTCAGGGTCTATTGTTGAGGAGAGGACGACAATTTTAGTTGTGTTGATTTCTGAATATTTACTAGAATTAAAGTTGTCAAGAAATTCCCAGCCATCCATTACTGGCATATTTAAATCCAGAAAAATTAAATTCGGGAGTTTGTTTTCCTCTTTGTTTATAATTGAATTGAAGTATTGTAATGCTTCTTCTCCGTTTTTAGCTGTGATTATAGTTTTTGAAAAAGAGGCCTTTGTGATTACCTTTTTACATAACATAAGTGTTATTGGATCATCATCGACACATAGAATTAAATCTAACATGTTATTTGTTTTTAAATGTTAATGTAATTGTGGTTCCTTTGTTTACTTGGCTTTCAATACTAATGTTTCCTTTCATAGCTTCAACTTGCGATTTTACTAAATATAAACCTAGTCCTTTGCTGTCAGGATAATCATGAAATCTTTGGTAAAGACCAAAAACTTTATCTTTATTTTTGTCGAGATCGATGCCTATACCGTTATCTTTAAAACTAAGTTTTACTGTATTTCCAATTTGATGAGCTGTTATTGTTATTCTTAGTATACGATCATTAGATTTGTATTTTAAAGAATTAGTGAGTAAATTCAATAAAATGCTTTCCATGTAAGCTTTATTAGTGTTTAGCAGACTTACATTTTCAAGATCTAATCTTAAAATGGGTTGATGTGTTTCTATTTGATTCGTTAACTGACTAAATACGTTTTCAAAAATTTCTTTTAATGATATATCTTCTTTTTGTATTGAATTATTATCTTTTATGATCATGATTTTTGTTAAGTCTTCTATGGTTTCGTTTAATAAATGTGTTGATTTACTAAAACCATTTATTATTTCGCTTAACTCAGAATCTTCGATTGTAATGTCTTCAATCAGGTTTAATAGTCCAATTAAATTAGACATTGGAGCTCTTAAATTATGGGAGGTAATATAGGAGAATTGTTTTAAGTCTTTGTTGTTTTGTGTTAGTTCTTTAATAAGCTGTTCTTTTTCTTTTTCTTGATTTTTTTCTTCTGTTACGTCTCTTTGTATAGATACCCAGTTAGAAACTTCATTTTCAGAATTATAAATAGGAATCATCGTAAAGCGCAACCAAAACTCTGTTTTATCTTTTTTGTAGCATTTAATTTCGATTAAACCTTCTTCTTTGTTTTTTATAATTTCAAAGATTCTTTTTAAAATACTTATTTCAGTATTTCGACCTCTTAATACTCCAAGTGAATTATTTATTATTTCTTCAGGTTTATATCCTGTCATGTTAGTAAAAGCAGGATTTACATAAATGATTTTTGGTAACAGATTTTTGTTGAAATTTGCTTCTGTAATAACTACCGATTCTTTGGTTTGTAAGATTACCGTTTCTAGTAGTTTTAATCGTAATTCTTCCTCTTTTTGTTTTGTAATGTCTTGAAGTGCACCAATCATTCTTATGGCTTTTCCATTTTCATCTTTTAGTAGAAAACCTCTGTCGAGAACATATTTATAAGTATTGTCGGCACATTTAAAGCGGTATTCATCTTGCCATTTTTCGGTTTTTTGTTCAAGAAAAGAGTATAGTTTTATTGACATTTTGATGCTGTCTTCAGGATGGATATTACCAAACCACCAACTAGAATTATCTCCAACTTGATCTTCTTCATATCCAAAAACTGCTTTGATTCCTTTGCTCCAATTGAGCTTGTCTTCTTGAATTTTCCAGTCCCAAATGGTGTCGCTGGTTGCTTTGGCTACTATATCATATTTTTGATTGGACTCTTTAATTTCACTATTTGTATTTTCTAACCTTTCAAAAATAGTTTTATTTTTAGTTTTATTTTTTAATAAAACGTATCTAAAAGTTATTGCACTTAAAAGGATAAAAATAAAATCTTTTAATAAATGGAAAAGGAGATAGTTTTCAGGTTTTAAATACAGCGAGGTAATTTTGTAAAGAAAAGTCGCCAAAACACAGGCAATAAGTAGGTATATTATTGTTATTTGGTTGGTTTTGCTTTTCATTAATCAAATATAATTAATAATTTTTAATAGCAAAATATCTATTTAAACTTATTTTTTTATGAATAATAACTAGTATGTATGTTAAACGTTTATTAATTGTAAAGTATTTGAGAAATATTTTTTATATCAAAATAAAGTGTACCTTTGCAGCCATTAAAAATCTCAGATGGAATCTATTAGAAACATTGCAATTATTGCCCACGTCGATCACGGTAAAACCACTTTGGTTGATAAAATTATGTATCACTGTCAATTATTTCGTGACAACGAAAACACAGGTGATTTAATTCTTGATAACAACGATTTAGAACGTGAAAGAGGTATTACTATTACTTCTAAAAACGTATCAGTTCAATATAAAGGAACAAAAATCAATATTATCGATACTCCTGGTCACGCCGATTTTGGAGGTGAAGTAGAACGTGTATTGAACATGGCCGATGGTGTATGTTTGCTAGTGGATGCTTTTGAAGGACCAATGCCTCAAACTCGTTTCGTTTTGCAAAAAGCGATTGACTTAGGTTTGAAGCCTTGTGTTGTTATCAACAAAGTAGACAAAGAAAACTGTACTCCAGAAGAAGTTCACGAAAAAGTATTTGACTTAATGTTCGAACTTGGAGCTACAGAAGAGCAATTGGATTTCCCAACTGTTTATGGTTCTGCTAAAAACAACTGGATGTCTGATGATTTCAGAAATCAAACTGAAAACATCGAACCTTTATTAGACATGGTAATCAAAAATGTACCAGCTCCTAAAGTTTCTGAAGGAACTCCACAAATGTTGATTACATCTTTAGATTTTTCTTCTTTTACAGGTCGTATCGCTATTGGTCGTTTGGAAAGAGGTGTATTGAATGAAGGTATGCCAATCTCATTAGTTAAAAGAGACGGTAAAGTTATAAAATCACGTATTAAAGAATTACATACTTTTGAAGGTTTAGGTCGTAAAAAAGTACAACAAGTAATTGCTGGAGATATTTGTGCAATCATTGGAGTAGAAGGTTTTGAAATTGGTGATACTATTGCTGATCATGAAAATCCAGAAGCTTTACAAACTATTGCTATTGATGAGCCAACAATGAGTATGTTGTTTACTATTAACGATTCGCCTTTCTTTGGTAAAGAAGGTAAATTTGTTACTTCTCGTCATATTAGAGACCGTTTGACAAAAGAATTAGAGAAAAACTTAGCGATGAAGTTAGGTGAAACTGATTCTGCTGATAAATTCATGGTTTTTGGTCGTGGAGTATTGCACTTATCTGTTCTTATTGAAACAATGAGAAGAGAAGGTTACGAATTACAAATTGGTCAACCACAAGTTATTATCAAAGAAATTGATGGTAAAAAATGTGAGCCAATTGAGGAATTAACAATCGACTTACCTGAAAATCTTTCTGGTAGAGCGGTAGAGTTTGTTTCTATCCGTAAAGGAGAAATGTTATCTATGGAAGGTAAAGGAGAGCGTATGATTGTTAAATTTAATATTCCATCTCGTGGAATTATTGGTTTAAGAAATCAATTGCTTACTGCTACTGCTGGTGAAGCTATTATGTCTCACCGTTACATTGGATACGAGCCTTATAAAGGAGAAATTCCTGGACGTAATAACGGTTCATTAATTTCTATGGAAAATGGTAAAGCAATTCCTTATTCTATCGATAAATTACAAGATCGTGGTAAATTCTTCGTTAATCCTAACGACGAAATTTACGAAGGTCAGGTAATTGGAGAAAACTCTCGCAGCGATGATATGTGTATCAACGTAACGAAAGCTAAAAAACAATCTAACGTTCGTTCATCAGGAAATGATGAGAAAGCAAGGATTATCCCTCCAATCATTTTCTCATTAGAGGAAGCGTTAGAGTACATTCAAAAAGATGAATATGTAGAGGTAACTCCAAAATCGATTCGTTTGAGAAAAATTTATTTGACAGAAACTGATAGAAAAAGATTTAAAATCTAAATTTATCAAATTCCAATATTTTAAGTCCCAAATTCCTATTGGAATTTGGGACTTTTTTTGTTCTAAATTTTTAGCAGAATTGGAATTTTGGTTTTCGAGTTTGGAATTTCTAAAAGTTATCTTTTCAAACTGAAATGGCCTTTAATTTCCTTACCATTTTCAAGCTTGGCAGTGTACCAATAATCATCTGAGGGTAGAGGATGACCATTAAAAGTTCCATCCCATCCCTTACCTTGAGGATTGATGTCTTTTAAAAATTTCCCATAACGATCGAAAATACGGATAACCGTTTTTGAATTAAAATTAGTGTTGATTCCTTTAATGTTCCAGTAATCATTAAAACCATCATTATTAGGTGTAAAATATTTTGGAGCACCTAAAATAGCAATAGACTCATTGGCTATACCACAACCATTTTTATCTCTTACATATATTTCATGGATGCCTGCGGGAACATTTTCAAGTAAATTAGCATCTTGATAAGAACCATTAGGATCATCTAAGCTGTATTCATAATTTCCTATGCCTTCTACTACAATTAGAATAGTATTCTTATTACTTAACTCGTTTACCTCAATATTAGTAATTTGAGCAATGTCTGAAGAAGTAACCGTAATTGTTCTTGTTCTGCTACAACCATACTGAGAAGTTACCATTACACTATACATACCAGCTATATTTACTTCTAAAGTGGCATTTGTTTGATCAATTATAACTTGATTGTCTTTAGACCAAACATAAGTATAATCAGTTGTTGGAATTGCATCAAGTATTCCAGAATCTAGAGTAACATAAAAATCAGCTAAGTTTTCGCAAACATAAACATCAGCAAGATGATTCGAATTAATGTCGATATTAGGTTTTGGATTTACTCTTAGTGTGATGTGTTCACCAATTCCAAAGCAACTATTATCTGAATCATTGTCTACTCTAACCCATATTTTTTGTTCATTAGGAGAAAGTGTATTACGATATGAAGTTGTATTAATTATTTCATTTGTTTCTGATAAAGCATCCGTTTGTGTTTCATAATATTTTACGGAGTAGTTGTTTGTTGGTAAAGGAAGAAGTGCTAAAATAGTATTTTGGGCATTACTGAAATCAAATGCTGAAATACCATCATAATCATTATTTGCAGCATCGATGAAATCATCACAATTTTCGAATAAAATATTGAAATTGGCAGGAATTTGGGTTGTTGCAACTACTAAATTAATTTGTGCTACTGAAAAACAAGCATTTTCATTTTCTACTCGAATCCAAATAGTTGTTCCATTATTAGCTACATAAGCTAATGGATTTGCAATTTTTTGAGTTGAATCATTTGTGTTTGCAGCTGCTAAAGTGGTAAAATAACTAAATGTTTCAATTGTATAATTATTTGAAATTTCATTGTTTTTTACCGTTAAATTGAAAGTGGTTCTGGCATCTAAATCATCATCACATTGCTTGATAGTGGTAGAATTGACAACTGGTAAATTTAAAACTGACAAAGTAGTTTCATTCGAAATTAAACCACAGGAATTTCCAACTCTATTAATAAATACGCGGTATTTATATCCATTCATCATTTGGTTAACCGAGTTGATATTTAAAGTATTGGAAGAAGTTCCAGTATAAATACTATTATTGGTAAGATTGCTCCAAGTTGTTCCGTTAGTAGAAAGTTGCCATTGGTAACTGTCTCCATTTGCTACAATTGAAATAGAGGTGTTTTGTAAGTCGCATGTTGGAGGAATAACAGGTTGAGTTGTAATTAGGATTGGTGCGGCTGTAATGTAATTAGAATTTGGAGCTGTGTAAGCAGTTCCACTGGTAACTAATCCATTTGTATCTACTGTAGGTGGTGCAATTGCTCCAAGCATCCCATCACCATTTGAATCTAAAAAACCAGCTTCAATAACATCATTACATAAATCGTTATCGCTATCTAAATCACGATAATTTGGTATTCCGTTAGCATCTGTGTCAGTTGTAGTTTCTGTTGAATCTAAAATTCCGTCATTATCACTATCTAAATCGAGATAATCAGGAACTCCATCGCTGTCAGTATCTATTGGAGCAAGTCTTGATTCGAAAATATCAAATATACCATTGCGATTACCATCGGCAGTTGAACTTAATGCAAAATTATTGTCTTGGCTTTCTATTGCATCGGGAATGCCGTCATTGTCGCTATCGAGATCTAATTGGTCTGGAATTCCGTCACTATCGGAGTCTTTTGGTACACAAATGGCAAAAAATTGAAGTGTACTTTTATTAGCCTCGGTTTCAGAAATATTTTTGTGCGTAAAGCTGATGGAATTGACTAAATGAGTTAAAAATTTAAAATTTCCAGTTCCAGCTTCTAGTGGTACAATTCCGTTTATTTGAAATCGAATTTCGAAAGAAGAATATTCGGTTACTCCACTTTCATAAATTCCATCATAATTAGTGTCAATTAATAATTGATTGTTTGGATTGAGAACTGTAATGGTTTTATCCACATCGGTGGAAACAATATATTCAGCATTTGCATTTAATAAATCGGTTGGATTTGCAGTAGGAGCATATTCTATTCCAACGCTTATAGGTTGAGTAAAAGTCAAATTATATTTTGCGAAATTTCCTTTTCCTGCAGGAATATCAGATATAAAACTACCATCGGAACTTCCAGAAAAAAGAGTTGGACTGGTAATTGTTGAAGTCGTTAAATTTCCTGTAAACGAATTAGAGTAATTTCCAATAATTATATTCCCTGAATTTAAATTGGAAATATTAATGTTTTGGTCGCCATAAGATTCGGTACAATTTGTAATTCCGTCATTATCGTTGTCAAGGTCAATATTATCATTTACGGTATCGTTGTCAATATCAGTAGGACAATTGCTAACTGGAATAATATCTGAGAATATTGTTGTACCACAGCCAGAGATACTTCCTTTTACCTGATAAAATCCAGGTTGAGAAGGAGTGTATGAACTTGAATTGGAATCAATAATAGGGTTGTCGTTAAAATACCACTCAAAAGTATCGTAGTTCAAAATGGTATTAACTTGTAAAACTACATTTGGAATACAAGCGGATGTCCCCACATTAATTTTAGCAGAAGTAATTTCGGGTTTAGAGTCAAATCCCGAATAATAACCGCCATAAGTAGCAGATTCATTGGTGCCAAAATAAGATACATATACTTGTCGGGTTGATTTTACACTAAGATTACCACTAATACCATTGACGGTGTAGCGTACGTAAGTTGGGTTTCCTGTAACACTTACAGCACTAGCATTAATGGGATTATGATTTACTAATACAGTTGCTCCAATTTCGGTTATAATGTTTAATCTTCCTGAATAAATGGTTGTTCCTATGGATTGAATTTGAGGAATATTATCAACGGTATTTGGTGTTGCACAGTTTAAAGGAGGAACAAAAAACATATTTTGATTGGCTGTCGGATTGTTTCTTGGATTTTCCCTGTTGTAAGGAGGAGGGTTTTGTGCTAAACCACCAATACATTGGTATGCAAATACATTTTCAGTTGTTTGTACATACAAATTATTATTGATGAATTGAAACCCATCAATGGCTGCATATTCTCCAGGTTGAAGGATGTAGCTTGGTGTTGTATTTCCGTTTAAATAAATTGCTGTGTTAGGTGTATGAACAATTAACAATACAAGTTCAATTTCATCTGGACCTTCGCCTTTTACAAAAATGTATTCTTTACCAGTTTTTTCAAAAGGAACAATTTGATCAAAACCAAGATCTCTTCCTTCTGGTCTTAATTCATTTTGATTTTCAGAGAGAGAACTACTATTGCTTCCGCCAAAAGATCCAGAATTGACTGCGATAGCTTTGTCTGATTGAACTAATGCACCAATTAATTTAGCGCTATTTTTTTGGATATTTTCAATGTTTTCCAAAGCGATTACATAACTTTCATTTTTGTTTAAACTGATTACAATGGGTGCATTTATGACAGAATTATCGGCTAATACTGTTCCAACTGGGAGTTCGATAGTAATTTTTGTATTGTTTTCGGTTGCAAGTATAGAGGCAAAATTGAGTAATGTTTGGTCGTATAAAGGATTGAGCATAGCTCCAAGTCTAAAGGTTGTTCCAAGAGCACTATTTCCTTTAGAAACAATACCTCCTGCATGATTGTAGCCATTGTTTTGATTGGGTGAAGCGTTGAGTCTTACACTCACATAAATTAAATCATCAGCTTCAATAATGTATCCTTTATTAGTTAATTTCCCAAGAACTGTTTTTGGAGTCAATAATTGGGTGTCGTCTCCTCTTCCGATAGAATAGATATAAGGAGTATTATTGCTAACTGTAGCATTAATAATTTGTCCACCAATTTCTATGATTTTTATAGCTACATTTTTAGTACTTGGTGTAGAGATATACAAATAATGATCCTCAGCAGTTATATTTTCTGTTTGACTAGTTAATGGCGGGATATAATGGGTTTTACTAAACTGTGCCCAACAGTTTACAGCCATTAATATAATGCTTACTAAAAGTAACTTTCTCATTTGATAAATGTATTAATTATAAACGATTATCTATCTTTTTAATGAAAAATGACCTTTGATGTGTTTGCCATCTTCAAAAATTAGATTGAACCAATAATCATCAGCAGGCAATAAATGACCGTTTAAAGTTCCGTTCCAATTCAAATTTGAAGAGTTGAACTGTTTTAAAAGTTTACCGTAACGATCAAAAATATGTATAGTAGCTGGGGGCAGTAAATTTAAGTTTTTAATGGTCCAAAAATCATTATAGCCATCTCCGTTGGGGGTAAAGTATTTTGGATAATCTAAGATACTAAAAGAAAAAGGATTAGAGATCCCGCAACCATTTTTATCATTTGCATAGGCTATATAGTTTCCTGCTGGAATATTTAAAAATTCAGGGCTATCTTGATAATAATTTCCATCAATAGAGAATACGTAATCACTAGAACCACTGAATTCAATAGTTACGGTATTCTTATTTCCAGCAAAATTAGTTGTTTTAACTCCCGTTATTGTTGCTACTCTGTTGGGAATAATATCGTTAGAAAGTTCTAGAGTCAATTCGGCATAATTAAAACAGTTGTATGAATTTGTAACTTTAGCAAATAAAGTTTGAGGATTTGATGAGTTAATATAATTACTGCTATTTAGTATAGGATTGTTATCCGTTATTGCATCAGTTAAATTTTCGTAATAAGTAACATCGCTCAAACCAGAATTGTTATTTTTTATTTCAGAATCAGCTTGAGTTAAATCAAATAATGATTTTTCATCTTCGTCAATATCACATTGAATTAAGCTGCTATTTTTTAAAACAATTTCAGGTGTGTATTCAATTTTTATATCATTGGTTACCACACAAGCAGAAGGATTGAGAGTGACTTCAACTTTATAGTTTCCGGGGCTTTTTACGGTGTAAAAAGGATTGTTTTCTAAGTTTAATAAAATACCATCTTTGTACCATTTATAGGTGTAATTTGTTGATAATTTAGTGTCTAATATGTAATCTTCTCCAAAACAAACGGCATTGTTGGTTGTTAATAATTTATCGTTTCCTAAGTCTATAACCGAATTAAAACTGGCTGCTTCAATAAAAATAGCCGAATCATAATACGGATTTTGGTCGTCGCCAATGACTAATTTGATGTGGTAAGTAGTTCCAGCAATAACATCGGTTGTGGCGTTTAAAACTTTAGTTTGCCCTGCATAATTAATGGGACTTGCATTGTTAGGATTATTGTTAAATTGTCCAAAATAGGATTCGTTAACTGCGGGACAACTTTTAACGTTGTTATTTGTGTCAATAAAACTAATAGCTGGACGAATGTTCATTGATGAAACAGCTGTTGAAGTATTAGGAATTACAGCTAAATTTTGATAAGCTGCCGAGCTTCCTTTTTCTTTGATTAAAAAAGCAAAACCATCAGAATAGTCACAAGGAAAATTGTCTTGATATTCATTTGAAGCAAAAAGATAATTAAAACTAATAGTATTAGTTAGTGGAGTAAAATCAAATTCGAGAACTGAAGCATTAATAGAATTGATGTTTAAGGCTTGGTCTAAATCTGAATCTCCCAACCATTCATTTTCGCCACCACCTCGATTTCTTACAAACGGTCCTTCAGATTGCGTGCTGCTCCAGGTACTTAAAACTACGCCTGATTGAAACGGAAAGTTAGGGGAAGTATTTGTAAAAGATCCGTAACTATTTTTTCCCGGACTGAAGCCGTCTCCAGAAACATTTTCATTAGTTATTGCTACACAAGGGCTGTTATTGCTAATTAAGTTTACTAACTCTAAAGCGGTCTTAGTATCATCTACATTAATGGATTGTGCTCGCAATGGCGAACTCATAAAATAAAACAAAAAACAGTAAAAAATAGTTCCAAAAACTTTCATAGTCTAACAAAGTTACTATAATTCTCTGTTTTATAATGGTTTTGATTTCTAGTTTAAAGATGTTTTAGCAAACTTCTTGTTCAATTAATAAAGAAGCATGTTTTAGCTTTTCGGAACTTAGCGGTTTTACAATGTAATCTTTAATTATAGGATAGTTTTTTGCCATTTCTAAGTCAGAAGGATCAATAGAAGAGGAAACGATGAAAATCACTATTTTTTTTGCAAAGTCAACCTGAGTAAATTCGTCTAAAAACTGCCAACCGTCAAGTACTGGCATATTCAAATCTAACAAGATAACATCGGGAAGTTTTGATGGATTTGCAGCATTATTTTTAAGTTCGTCCAACGCATTTTGAGGATTGTAGAATGAGATGATTTCATCGCAAAAATTGTTTTTTGAGATAAGCATACTCATAAGTTTTATAGATAATTTATCATCATCAATAACGTAAGTAATTTTATTTTTCATTAAAATATAGTTTAAAAGTACTGCCTAATCCTTCTTCGCTTTCTACTTCAATTTTTCCTTTCATGGCTTCAATTTGGTTTTTGGCTATAAATAAACCGATGCCTTTTGCATCTTCATTACCATGGAACGTTTTGTACATGCCAAACAATTTGTGTTTGTTTTTTTCGATGTTGATTCCTAAACCATTGTCTTTAAATGAAATAATATGAAAATCTTCCTGAGTTTCATGGTTTATTTCTAATTTAGGATTTCGGTTAGGTGACTGGTATTTTAGCACATTAGTCAAGATGTTGTACAGAATATTTTCGAGATAAGCTGGTATTACATTTAGACTTAAATCAGTAGGGATACTTTCGGTAATTGTAATTTTATTCTTAAAAGGAGAAGTGATTTTTTCTATTTGAGACTTTAAATTAATTGTAGTCTTTTTGATATTGATACTCTTTTGGATGGTAATTACTTCATTGAGATTTTCAATAGTTTCGGATAATTTTTCCGTTCCTTCTTTAAACATATCAATAAAAGCTAATTTTTCAGCGGTGTTGTTTGTATTCTCGATTACATCTAAAACCATTAATAAATTACTGGTGTGCGAACGAATGTTATGAGACACAATATGGGCAAAATTTAAAAGTTTATCATTTTGCTGGCTAGTGACTTCTAATATGTGTTTGAGTTCAATTTCTTTCTCCATTGTCGAAGTTACGTCTCTTTCGATACCAATAAATTTATTGCAATTTCCTTCGTTGTCAAATACTGGAGTAATACTTAACTCAAGCCAATGTTTTTCTTTTTGCTTGTTGTAATGTTGAAAAACAACTTTAATTTCTTCCCTGTCTTTTATGGCCTGAGTGATCTTTTTTAAGGTTTCACAATTCGCTTCAGGTTCAGAAGAAAGATAATTGGGTTGGTTTCCAATAATTTCTTCTAATGTTAAACCAGTAAGTTTTATATAAGCTTGATTTGCCCAGATGGTTTCTCCTTCGCAATTGGTAATGATGATGCAGTCGGTAGTTTCAGAAGCAACTAGTGATAGTAAAGCTAAGTTTTCTTCTATTTGTTTCTTTTTAGTCATATTTCTAAAAAAACAAACTAAGTAGCTTTGATTGTCAATTTCAAACTTTTTGCCTGAAGCAACTTGTACAGGAACTATGTTTTCGTCTTTGGTTTTTATAGCAGTTTCCTTGACAAAATAAGTGTTTAATTTTATTTTGTTTTTTAAATAAAACTGAATCTCTGTTCTTTTATCTACTGGAAATAAAATGGAATTGTGCGAACCAATTAACTCAGTGTCTTTAAATCCAGTAAGTTCATAAGTACGATTATTACAATCCGTAATATATCCAGTTTTAGTGTCAATAATGATAATGGCATCATTCGCACTTGAAAAAACGGAAGAAAATTTCTCGGCTGCAGATTCCATAGCCATGGTTCGTTCTTCTTCTAAACTCACATCTTTAAAAGTGCCGTAAATTCGGATCGGGATATTATCAACCCAATCAACTTGGCAAATGCATTCTATAAATTTAATTTTATTTTTTGCCGTAGTTACTTGAAATTTACCATGAATAGGGACTTTGTTTTCCGCTGCTATTTGGATTAATTTTTTTAAATGAATTAGATTTTTCCTGTTTATAAAAGCAGATATGTTTTTATAATCAGGAATAAAAGATTCTGATACTTCAAATATTTGTTTGGTTTTAGTGTCCCAAAAAATAGTATTTTTTTTTACATTGATGTCCCAAATTCCAATTTCAAAAGTTTCTTTAATACAAAATTCCTCTTTAATTTTCATAAATAGTCATAGTAAAGCATTACATTGAATTTTGATTTTTGGGGGTTATGTTTCTATTAAAAATATAAGATCGTTTAATTTTTTTAGTATCTATCAATACTTTAACTAAATCGTCTAAAAAATAAAAATACTTAAGAATATACCAGTACACAAATAAAATCGACGAATAACATCTTTTTTTTAAAGTATTTTACTCCTTAACTAATACTGATGCTCTTAGTGGTTGGTAATCAGTAATTAAGTCGATTTTAATTTATAGAGGTATTTTTGTGTTAATAGCTTTAAACGCTCTGATTTCAAAGCTTAGCTTTAAAATAATTAGTGTAAATTTGCATAAATAAACTTATGAATGAGCGATATTTCTCCATTGTTTAAAAAGCCCAGCTATCCTATAAATCCAACTCTTTTTGATTATTTAGAACGTTTTGATAGAATTTCTAAAGTAGCCATTTCTTACCATGATTTGCTCCGATTTTCAGGTTCTATAAATGTTTATGATAAATTTGATAAAGATACTTTGTGGGTACGAGTTTTTTATAATGAATATGAAAGAGCAGAAATTGATTTGAATTTAAAGAAAGTCTATTCTTTATTGCATTCAGATGGAAATTCAGAAATTATCAAGTTTTTGAATGTCGATGCTATTGACTACTGTACTTTTGGAAATTCGAAACCTTTTCGAATAAAAATGCGAAATATTTTAAACGACAATTATGTGCATTTTTACGTTAAAAAAGCCGATGCTTCTCGAATTTATGGACTGGAATTAGAACACATTTTATCGCCAGATAAAATCAATTTTTTAGTGTACCAAGACACCTTGATTGAAGAACATATTATTGGAATTCCAGGTGATGTTTTTATGGAAACCTTACTCGAAAATTGTTCTGAAATGGAAAAATCTCAAATAGCCAAAGAATTCGTGAAATTCAATGAGCGTTGTATGATTCGGCTTTTAGGCGATATGCGAGCGTATAATTACGTGATTGTTCCTATTCATGATTTTGATCAGGTAGTTTATAAAATTCGGGCAATCGATTTTGATCAGCAATGTTATGAAGGCAATTTTAAGATTTATCGGCCACAATTTTTCAAGGAAAATTTTCCGATGATAAAATTGATAAAGGAAAAATTGCAAGACAGTTCGATTGAACAATACAAAAATGAAGAGCGAGCTGCCTTAGCCAAAAGAATTCTTTCAGCCGAAACCCGAATCCAAAAAATACTTCGCATTATGTCTAATGATGCTATTGCTCCTGAAGAACATCTCAAACAATTAAAGTTAGAATTGTATCGTTATACTAACGATTTGAATTTTAAAAATGCAACTTCAATGGGTTTTGTTTTAAGCGCAGCTTTTAAATTTGTTACCCGAAATTTTAAACATCCTGATTTGTTTAAACCCGGTTCTTAAAACTATTTTTATGATGAAAAAGATTTTGCCAATCGTTTTATTATCTTCTTTATTGAGTTTTTGTCAAGGAGATTCGTCTGTTATAACCGAATTGTATGCTTTACCAAAACAACTAAAAGAAGTATCTGGAATTGTTTATAGCAACAGCACTCAGTTAGCCTGGGTATTAGAAGATAGTGGAAATGCTAATAAAATTTATGGATTAAATAAAAATGGGAAAATTGAAAAAACCATAACAATTGCCCAAACCGAAAATATAGATTGGGAAGATATAACGAAGGATACCAACGAAAATCTATACATTGGCGATTTTGGAAATAATGACAATACCAGAAAAGATTTGGCAATTTATAAAATTGACAAAGATTCTTTGAACAATTCATCGGTGATTCCTTCGTATAAAATTAGTTTTGCCTATCCTGAGCAAACCGAATTTCCACCTAAGAAAACACAACTTTTTTATGATGTGGAAGCTTTTGTAGAGTACAAAAACAACTTTTATCTTTTTACTAAAAATAGAAGCAAAGGCTTTGACGGAACGACTTTTTTGTACAAAGTTCCTAATCAGGCTGGATTTCATCAAGCGCAATTGTTTGGTCAGTTTAAAGCCAAAGGTGGTTATCAAAATGCAGCCATTACCGGTGCAAGCATCAGTCCTGATAGGCAAAAAGTAATTTTGCTAAGTCACAGCCAAGTATGGATTTTTGAAAATTTTAATTCGGATAATTTTTTCTCTGGAAAAGTAAAAAGAGTTAGTTTAGATCATTTTTCTCAAAAAGAAGCCATTGGTTTTAAAGGCAATTCCACCCTTTTAATTGTCGATGAAAAGACAAAAAAAATAGGAGGAAAGGTTTATCTATTGGATTTAAACAACATAGATTAAAAGCCAAATCCGAGTCCAAAAGCAATTCGCGCATCATCGTCACCTTGAAAATAAGTCAATCGAGCCGTAACAATATTAAGTCCGTTAAGCCATAAACCGCCACCTACAGCCTGGTGCCATTTATTAGAGGTTTCACCGTCTAACCAAACTCTTCCGTAATCATATCCACCAAAAAATCCGTAAGACATTGGAATAATACTGCTTTTGATTTTTCCAATATAAAAACGAACATCACTACTTTGAAAGAAAGATTGATTACCTAAAAAACGCTGGTTTCTAAAACCTCTCAAATCATAATCTCCACCTAAAGTAGCGCCTTGATAAAATTCGAAATTATTATTTAAAATTGCTTTTGCTTTTAATAATGTAGCCAAAACAATTTTTCCTTGACGGTCTATTTTATGATTAAAATTGATTTTAGATTCTAATGTAGGGAAATTTTGTTTGCTGTTGTTGAGATTCATTTTCCAATTAGCAGCAACCATAAATCCCATTCCCATGGAAGGAAGAGAAATATTATCGTAATTCTCAAAACTATATTGTGCTCCAACTCCAGCAAATTGTTGGTGTTCAAAAATACCAGGATTTACAATAGAAGGAATAGAAATAAAACGATCAGAGTCGTTTTCTACTTCATAATTTTCATAACTAACTTGAAAATTAAGTTTGCTTCCTAATCTTCCAATTCTTTCTATTTGTGGTGCAAATTTCAGCATGCTAATGCGTACACGGTTGTAGTCCATTCCGTTTATTTCATCCGTATTTACGCTGTTGTTTCCATAACCAAAATAATTAATAGCAAAATTGGGACTGGTAAATTGTGTATCAAAACCAAAATTCCATTTTTCTGTTATTTTAGGAAGATCTAAATGATAATTTAATTCGAAACCATCAGTAGCAAAATAATAGTTAGCTTTTAAAGTATGCTTTAAAGTATATGGATTTTGTTTGAAATGATTTACTGTATAGTTTGCACTAATTCCTAATTTCACACCATCATCTGGATTAAATCCAATGGAAGGTAAGCCTGAAAAAGCATTGTATTTTGGTTTTTGATAATTGTAATAATTCGTTTCATAATCATCAGTCAAGAAAGTTTTTGTTCTGGAATCGGTTTCAAAAGTGTTCTTTTTTGACTTGAAATCAATAATTTTAATGTTTTTTCCGTTACTAATAGTATAATTGTCGTTATTTTGACCTCCAATCAATTTTATTTTTATTGCTGATTTTTGAGCACCTTGCAAATCAAAAATATCATCATCGTCTAAGCTGTAAATCCAAATATTTTTTGTGGAATACTTATCGAATGTTTTGCTGTAAACCAGTTCTTCTCCTTCTTTTTTAATTCGATAAACAGTAATTTCAACTTTGTTTTTAGAGATAGGTTTTATGCGGAATAAGTCTCTTTTATTGGTGCCAACCACAATGGCTGTTTTTTCTAAAACGCGGCTGTATTGACTGGCATAAGCTGTCAATTGTGTTTTACGGTATTTTAATTTTTGCTTTATCGAAGCTATAGTTTCATCTTGAACTTCGGTAGGTAAATTATTAAAAGCCGCATCAATGCTTTCGTCGCTTAAGTTTTCTTCGATAAATTTAGCTTGTGCAATCCATTCCTTTTCTCCAGATTTTTTTAGAAAAGCCAAGTCCAAAGGATACGGCTCTCGGTTGAACCATTTTACATTTTTAATATCATTTTTGAAGCTTTGCATGTGGCGAAGCGCTGGAATATTCATCAATAACGATAATAATGTTCCATCATATTTTGAAAATGCCTGATCGCGATCACGAGGAATTGGTTTGTAGATTACTTTATCGCCTATTTTGTATTCAGCCCAGCGCCATTGGTCATAATGCCTGTCCCAATCGCCAATAAGCATGTCAAATAATCTGGCTTTGATGTATTCGTTTTCGTCAACAGCATATTTTTCGTCTTTTTGTAAATTTTCAAGCAGATCATCGGTTCCAATAATGGCTTCAGATTTACCAAAACTGGCCAATTCTTTTTGACTGTCAGACGGTCTTTCTTCAACAAGATATAATTCATCGCCAAAATTCACATTGAATTCTCCCAATGCTTTTTGTTTTGGAATATAAAAAAGCTTTGGATTGCTATGAAAAACGCCAATTTGATCAGCTAAATTCCCAACCGCTAAAGGAGCATAAGGATGAGAAGTGGTGTAGAAATCATATAGAAAATTCTCAGCATACGTATTTTCAAATTCGTTTTCTACATATTGATCTTTAAAAGCCACACTTTGTAAAAATCGGCTCACGCTTTTCTTTAAAGCACGCATCACATATTCTTTGCCTTGAGCATCATCCAGACGTAGGGATTTAGATTGATGTCCACCACCAGCTCTTAGTGGTGTAACACCGCCATGAAGTTTATCTAAGGTAACACTTGGTACTTCGATGGAAGTACTGTAATATTTTCTATAATGTTTGCCAAAAAGGAAATTATAAAATCCGCTTTTTGAAGTCATTTCAGTGCTGTAAATGGATGCTTTTGTATTAGAAGGAAAAGAATCAGCATAATTATTTGCATCTACCTTTTTAGGTTCTAAAAGTGTTTTTTGAAACAATACTGTAGTTTGATTATTTTCAATTCCGTAGAATTCAACAACCGATTTTCCATTTGTGTAAGTGGTTAAGGTAGCAAAACCATTTTTTCCATAAGAAAAATCATTAGGATATATTGCTCTTGCTGCTTCTGATTTTGATCCCGCACCGCTAATAATTTGTTTGATTTTTTCATTTTCGATGTATTGCAAATTGTGGTCGTGTCCCGAAACTACAATTACATTGTCTTGATGTTGTAAAAGTGTTTTAATTCGTTTTACAAGAAATTGGTATTGCTTATTCTGAATGTCTTGTGGACTAATTCCAGATGTTTTTCTTAAGAAATTGATGAAAGAACCCAGAACTGGTAACGGAATTTTTTGCTCTAATGGGAATAATTGTTTTTCTAACGAAAATTGTCCTCCGTGTGTCCCGTTACTCATTAAAGGATGATGAAGTGCTAAAATTATCGTTTTGTCTTTGTTTTTGTTTAAAATGCTTTCTAATTCTTCAAAAAAAGCTTCACGTGTTTTTATAGAACAATCGTCATTCATGGTTGGGGTTTTGTTCCAATCTTCTAAAAACCACTGACTATCTATGGTAATTAAACACACTTGATCGTTTATTTTCTTGTCGTCAATAGGGCAGCTGTCAGCAGGAAGAAATGCTTTTTTTTCATCAAGATATTTATTAACAATTTTCTCTTGTTGTTTTAGCCCTTTAATACCCGAATACCAATCGTGATTTCCAGGAATAAAAATAGTTTTTCCTTTAAAATTTTTAGAAATAGCTAATTGGGTTGTGATTTTTTCTAAGGCAGTGTTGTAGTTTTTATCTTCTTTTTTATCCGGCATTCCTTTTGGATAAATGTTGTCTCCAAGGAATAATAACGTAGCATTTTTATCAGATTGTTGTAGTTGTTCTTGTAACGAATTCAGGATTTTTTTAGCATTTTTTTTATCAGCATTTCCAGCATCGCCAATTAAAAAAAAGCGATGTGCAATTTTTGTTGTATCCTTGTCGTTAGTTAGTGTGATTTTTTTTGACTCTCGTCCAAATTGGGAATGAGATGTTGCGCAAGAAGTAATGATGAAAAAAGCAACAACTGCGCAAAAAAATATTTTAATTTTGATGAATCGCATAACCGGAAACAATTTCATAATTTAGTAGTATAAAAATTTACTTATGAACTTTACAGATCAAGTACAAGATTTTGTTTATAATTTACTCAAAGATAAACTTTCTAGTTCATTTATTTACCATAATTTTAACCATACTTCGGATGTTGTTAAGGCTGTGCAAATCCTTTCGGAAGAAGAAAAAAATAATCCGTTAGAGCATGAAATACTAGTGGTTGCGGCGTGGTTTCATGATACGGGTTATATTCATGGTTTTGAAAATCATGAAGAAAGAAGTGTAAAAATTGCAACAGAATTTTTGAACCAATATGAAAAATCATCCGAGTATATTGATCTGGTAAATGCTTTGATTAGGGCAACAGAATTTCATTATGTACCGCAAACTATTCTTGAAAAAATTATAAAAGATGCCGATTTTTATCATTTTACAGTAGCTAATTATTGTGAACGATGCGAGCTTTTAAGGGGAGAATGGGAATGTGTCAAGCAAAAACAAACTTCTGATTTAGAATGGGCAAAAGAAAATCTAAGCGTATTGACGCAATACCATCAATATTATACGGATTATGCAATTGCCAATTGGCAGCAGCTCAAAGAGAAAAATATTAGTATCATTCAAGAGAAAATCAAACGAATGGAAGAGGATAAAGAAATTAAGAAAGAGAAAAAAAATAAGGCTGATAAGCCATTCAAAATACCTAAACCAGATCGTGGTATTGATACTTTGTTTAGAGTTACGTTAAGCAATCACACCCGTTTGAGTGGAATTGCTGATAGTAAAGCTAATATTTTACTATCAGTAAATGCAATTATTATTTCGATTGCTTTGTCTTCGATAGTGCCTAAATTAGATAGTCCGAGTAATGCACATTTGGTTATTCCAACTTTTATTATGTTGATGTTTAGTGTTGTTTCTATAGTTTTTGCCATTCTTTCCACTCGACCAAAAGTTACAACTGGTGTTTTTACAAGAAAAGACATCGAGGATAGAAAAGTAAATTTATTATTCTTTGGTAATTTTTACAAAATGCCTTTAGACGAATACGAATGGGCGATGAATGAAATGATGAAAGACAATACTTATCTATACAATTCGATGATTAAGGATTTGTACTTTTTAGGAATTGTTTTAGAGAAAAAATATAAATTGTTACGTATTACCTATAATATTTTTATGGTTGGAATTATTATTTCATTCATAGCTTTTATCTTGGCTTTTCAATCCACCAGAGTTTAGTGCAAAGTAGCTAATAATTCCTGATACGTATATTTTGTATCTACATTTCCTTCGGTATTTAATACTTTTATTCGAATGGCTTTTAGACCATAAACACCTTGTAGTTCTTCTACTTCAAATTGTTCAATGGTAGGTTCCAGTATTTTTTTGAACTGTAAAAACTGAATGTATTTCAAGTATTCTACTTCTTCATATTGATGCGAATAAACAATAGTGATTTTTTCTTTTTGAGTAATTCTTTCGTTTGTTCCTTTAATGTGTGCTTTATCGATACGTTTTTTGACTACTTCATAACGGGCATTGTAAGTACCATCAACGTCAAAGCGTTTTTCATCCATTCTAAATCGGATGGAAATAGGAGAACTGAAAACTAGAATTAGCGAACTTACTTCTAATCTATAAGGCAAGATTTGTTTCAAACGATGATGTTCTAATTCCATTTTGCATAAGGTTTGTAACTGCCATAATCTTAGGTTGTTTAAGTACATTAAATCAAAAGATTGTGTGGGAGTAATAGAAGCACCAATGTATAAATTGTGTTCCACACCATCGGTTTTAAAACGTTCATAATAATGCGGAAATATGCTTTGTGCTTCATTTTGTTCGTTATCTAAAACCGTTGCCATTTTTTTGTTTATAACAGCCATTGCATCGTCAAAATTTTTACGAGCATGGTAAAAAAGCTGTGTTTTAGAATCTAATTTTTCAAAATAAGCATCAATCAACAATTTATCTTCACTGTCAATTATAGCATTGCGTAACAAAGGATGAATTTCTCTTTCAATGTAATTTTGTATTTGTTGTTCGGTATCTGCTTTTAACTCTTTTTCAAGTTCTTTAAGGAAAGAATACAATTCAAAATTTCGTTGTTCTACTAAAGGTAACTTATGTATTGATTTCGAATTTTCGAAAATAGTTAAAATACTTTGTAATTGATTTTTTAAGTCTTCTTTTACCGTATTATTTCGATGTTCCGAAGAACCATTAATATCAATTTGACCGTAAAGCGGATAGACTTCTTTGAATACAATTTCTTTAAAAACAGCTTCGTTTCCAGAAGCTTTTGCTTGCAGATTTTTCTGAGCTTCAGCTTTAAATTTCCAATATACGCTAGAATGTATGGCAGTATATTCACGCTGAATTATAGCCTCGATTTGATTTAGTAAATCAGTATCGTGGCGTTCAAGTGTATCAACAATATTAGGCAGAATTAATTTTAAATTATTAGCATTAATACTGTTTAATTGCCTTGGCGTAGCCGAAACCATTTCGATAATTCCAAGTAATTTATTGTCTTTTACTACAGGACTAAAAATACAGCTTTTTATATTTTGGCTTAATAATAATTGTCCAAATTTTTCATTTCCAGGAATTGTTGCAAAGGTTTCTACATTAGAAATAGAAATAGATTCTTTTGCTTCTAAAAGAGCATTTAAAGAACATCCATGAAAAGCATTACAACATTCTACTTCGTTATTTTGAATGATAAAACTTCCAATGCTGCTTTCGTCAAAAGGCAATTTGACGAACTTTTTTTCTTCGTCATTATAAATACTAATTCCAATTCTCAAATCAGGGATTTTAAAAAAAGATTTAAAAATGTTTTCGGAAATTTTACTGTCTTCCTTTGTCTTTTTATCTCTTCTTAAAAGGGTGCTTTTTAAGTTAGAAATAGCACTTTCTTTAGTTGCATCAAATAAACTAATGATTCCAAATCCTTTTAAAACCCAACTTTCTAGCGGGAATTTCTCTTTCCATAAGGCTACGTTTTCAAAGTTGTCCATTAGTTCATCAATATCTTCCGGACTTAAACTTATGGCATTTTCCGAAGGATAAATTTCTATAAAATCGGCATTGTAAAGAATACGATAATGATTTATAATTCCATCAGCATCTGGAATATCATAAAATAAAGGTTTGTTGTAATCAAATTTTTGCTTGTAATAAGCATTCAAAATTAAAATACAACTAAGCACATAAAATTGGTCTTCGTTAAAATCACGAATGGTTAAATCGAGATCGCCAGCATTTTTTACAATTTTTTTAAATCTTTTAGTACGATTGAAAGTAACATTTTGAAACGGAATGGTAACTGCTTTGATTTCATTATTAGTAAGTGCCGTAGGAAATAAATCAGAAAGTAGGTTTCTGATAATTTTTTTATTGTCTTCAATAATAGAAAAATCTTTAATTCCTGTGCTGAATTCAGGAACTGACTCGATTTCTTTTAATAATGATTTGGCATAATTAGAGCGGTAATCAACATCTGATAAGGCAATTTCTTCTAGTGACTCAATGAGTTTGTGAAAAGAAATCAAGGTTTTAAACGGACTTTCTTTAAATAAAAGATGATTCATTTGCTGTTTTATTTACTATACAAAAATAGTGAATTATCCTGTTCTATTATTTTATTTTGAAATGTAGTTTTACAAGAAATTTTTATAAAAAAAATCTCCAACTGCTAAGCAATTGGAGATGGATTGAATTCTGAAAAGAATTAAGATTTTTGTTCTTTATTAAAATATACTAAGTAGTAATACATTTGTTTTTCTTCGTCCCAACCTTTTTCTACAAATTTTTCAGCACTTTCAGGATTAATGAAATCCATTTTGATTTGGATGTTGGTATCCAAATTAATTACGTTTTTAATCGATTTTCTGGCATCGCTTACTGCGGCATTTGCAATTGGGAATGAAGTAACGTCTTCAATACTGTATTTTTCTCCCTTATCAACTTTGTAGTTTTTAAACTCAGGAATCAAATCAGGATTGTCTAAAACTTCGTTTAAGAAATTTTGTTCTTCAAACTGATCGTTCTTTGCAAAATAATTTACGGAACGGTTCATGAACATTACTTCTTCTTTTTTGTCTTCGGCAGGAAAAACAACGTCTTTCGCAAAACCCTGGCAAAATTTCAAGTACTTTTTAGTGATGAAATTCTCGTCTTCAAAAGCATCTACTGATAAGAAATGCTCTAACCAATAACGCGCATCATAACGATTGCTGTCTACAGTTAAGATTTTGTATCCTTCTTCTTTTTTATGATTGAAAATCAAACAACCTTTATCTAATTTGCTCAGGTTGATTCCTTGTTGCAAAATCATTTCCAGATTCGATTCTTTCTCTTCAAATTGTAAAAAGTCACTTTGTAACTCACTTTTAAAAATTCCAATAGCGTCAACTACATTGTTGTCGATATTGATGTTTGTTAAATAAGTAACATAAACTTCTCCGTTTTTAATGTGCGGATGATTGGATTGTTCAAATAAGTGCTTCGTGATTTTTTTAGAACCTTCGTGCAAAGTGCCTGGGTTTTCAAAAATTTCGGTTGCATACTTGTACATATCATTGTAATCTAAATCAACTTCGTGTGCAAATTGAAAATAGTTTTCTTCTTTTTCTCTAAAAGGTTTAAAAAAGAATTCTTTTATAAGCGGTACAATTTCATCTTGTAGATTAAAAGGCTGCTCTGATAAAAAGATAGATTCATTTCGGCTTTTATTTCCTACTCTGTGAATAGAAAGTGTCTCGATGTGTGTGTTGAATAAGTTAATCATGTAGTTGTTTTGTTTTTAGATGCGAGAGCCAAGAAAAAAGACATTTTTTTGAGGTCTTTCATCTTGGCTCTTGATTCTTAATATCGGTTTATTCTAGTTCCAATTTTCTTCAAAGCCGTAATCTTCGTAGCTGTCGTCGCCTTCAAACATATCCATGTCATCTTCATCCAGACCATCTTCAAATTCATCATAAAAATCATCAGCATTATCCGCTTCAAAGTTTTTCTCTAAAGCTTCGTCTGGCATTTCACCGTGAGAGAACAAGGTTTCTGGATATATTGCTCCCGCAGTTTGTTCTTCGATTGCTGCAAGTTCCACTAAGAAAGTCCACATATTGATAAAATCATATACATAAATGATTTTTGTATTTTCCTGGTCAAGAATGTCCGAAAGTTTATAATCACTCATGATTTTTTGTTCACCAGGAACATCTCCAGTGTCAAAAAACGAAATTTCATCTTCTTGATTCCAAGTTTCATCGCAAGTGTAAAAAGAAGCAACTTCCATACCATCAAACCCAAAGGAATTGAAGATAGCATTGTGTAAATCTTCTAAAGTATCGTCATCTAGTATAGCGATATCTCTAAAAATATCTTCTTCTGTGTCTAAGATTACTCTAAATTTATAAACCATAATCGTTGTTTTTGTAAAAAAGTCAAAGGTACATTTAATCCTTTTTAATCCCAATGCGATTTGTGAATTTTTATAAACAAACCACGATAGTTTTGATAATGAATTAGTTGTTACGTTTGAACCGTTTTATGATTTTATGGTAGTGTTTGCTGTAAGTACTGTGTGCAGGATATTTACGGCTGGAGGTCATGTTGTTAAAAATTAAAGCAGTAAAAAACAAGATTAATACTCCCGTTAACACAGGAGATAATACATACCAATAGCCTAAATCTTTAATTCTGGGTGTGCCAATAATGGCTATCAGAGCAGTTGCTCCCCCAGGTGGATGCAAGGTTTTTGTTATTTGCATAAAAACTATCGACAATGAAACCGCTAACGGTGCTGCAATGTACATAGTATGAGGTAGTAAATAATTAATGCTTACTCCAATAAAAGCAGAAATTAAATGCCCTCCAATAAGATTTCTGGGTTGGGAGAATGGACTTTCGATGATTCCATAAACTAATACGCTGGAAGCACCAAATGAACCAATAAGATACACAAAATCCTGATGTGAAAATTGACGGCTTTGGAAAAAAGCAATGACCCCAATTCCAATAAATGAACCTAAAAACGACCAAAACTGCTCTTTGTAATCAATTAAAGTCTCTTTGTATAGAATGTAGCGGGTTTTACGAAAACTGCGTTTAATTTTAGAAGTCGGCATGATTTTAAATTTAAATACTTGGAACAAAGGTGTAAACCGTTTTAGGGTAGATCATTTTTGCGGTATATTTAGAGATAAGGCAGGTAGCTAATATTGGAAAAAATAAAGTGTAATTGTTTGTAAGTCCGCAAACCAAAAAGATTGCCGTAAATGGTGCATGGATACTGGCGCTCAAAACCGCAGCCATACCAATTACCATAAAGTTAATAGGGATGATTTGTGTATCGAAAAAAGTATTGAGTACAGAAGCAACTAATATGCCTAAAAATGCACCAATAAACAGGCTAGGTGCAAAAACACCACCATCGCCTCCAGAGGCAAGAGTCACGGATGTTACAATAGGTTTCAATATTAAAATACTTATGAATGTAAAGGCCAAAGTAAGCGTTAAAGGAATTGGGTTTTCACTGTTGATAATAATATTTTTAATGGCATGATAACCTTCTCCGTATAATTGTGGGAATATAAAAAGTGAGACACTCAAAATTACAGAGCCAATAATGATTTTGTGATAATGAGTCGAAATTTTCGAAAATTGGGATTTGAAAAATAAAACACATTTAGTCAAATAAACTGAATTTATTCCAGCTAAAATTCCGAGTAAAATAAAGTAAGGAATCGCTCTTAAATGCCAAGTAGTAATAGAAACGGCAAATAAAGGCTCTTCTTTTAATAAAGTCAAAAGACCAAAAGCAATCGATACCGCTATTAGATTTGTAATGATAAAAGCACGGGTTACTTTTCTCGAAATTACTTCGAGAGCAAATAAAATTCCAGCAATGGGGCTGCTAAATAAAGCCGTAATTCCCGCTGCTACTCCGGCACAAATGAGTTCTGTTTTGTATTGACGAAAGATATTTTCTTTTTGATGTGCTACAGATCCAATAGTGGCTGTTGCAACAACGGTAGAAACTTCGATACCGGTAGAACCTCCAAAAATAACGGTTAGTAATCCGTTGATGGTATGCGATGGGATTTTATAAGAAGGAAGATTTTTTGTTTTAGAATTGGTGCTTTCAAAAACCTCTTTTATACCTTTGTTTTCTTTTCTCTTAAAAAGATATTGACGTAAAAAATAAATTACCGACAAACCAAAAACAGGAAATAAAACATAGAAAAACGGATTTACATTGGCTTGGTGAAAGAATATTTCTTCATAATATTCTGTGATTTTTTTTAGACTAATCCCTAAAAGAGCAGAGAGAAAACCAATTAAAAGAGAGACGATTACTAGTTTTTGGAATTTAATAAGTTGGTAGTTTTTTTTAATTTGTGCGGTAGTTTTCATTACTTGAAATCTTTATTGAATGGCAAAATTATGTGAAAAAAAAACAAAACCTGCGTTTTCGCAACAAAAAACAAGTTTTTTTTAACTATAGAAAAACATTTAATATTTGTTTTTGATTTGTATTAATGATAAGATTTTACAATGAGAGAGTTTATTAATCTGAGTTTTTTCAGGTTTAGAAATGAATTAAATTAAGAAATTAAAGTTCGTAGAATTCGATAGGTAAAAGATCAGGGTCGGCTATGAATGTAAATCGTTTTTCAGTGAATTCGTCTACGCGAATGGGTTCTGCGTCAATGTTTTTCGAATTTAAAAAAGAAACAGTTTGGTCTAAGTTTTCAACGGCAAAAGCCAAATGGCGTAATCCTTGCGCTTCTGGCCTGGAAGGTCTTTCGGGAGGATTAGGGAAAGAGAATAATTCGATACAATAATTTCCGTTCAAAGCTAAATCAAGTTTGTAGGACTTTCTTTCTTTACGATATACTTCGCGAACAATTTCTAGTCCGAGTATTTCAGTGTAAAACCGTTTTGATTTTTCGTAGTCCGAACAAATAATGGCGATATGGTGAATGTGTTTTAGTTGAATCATTTTTTGGAATAGCTAGATTATTCTTGATTTAATTTCCGAATTACTTTGGCAGGATTGCCTACAGCAAGAGAATTGTCAGGGATGTTTTTAGTCACGATCGAACCAGCTCCAATTACACATCCATTTCCAATTGTTACTCCAGGACAAATTACCGAATTACCACCTATCCAACAATCGTCTCCAATGGTTATTGGTAAGGCATTTTCAAGTGTCTTTCTAAGTTCAGCATCGAGTGGGTGAGTGGCGGTATAAAGTTGAACGCCGGGAGCAAAAAACACGTTGGAGCCAATAGTCACTTTAGTGCAATCTAGCACCACACAATTTACATTGAAGTAAACATTTTCTCCGCAAATAATATTGTATCCATAGTCACAATGAAAAGGTGGTTCGATGTATAAATTAGGTCCCGCATTTGGAATTAATTCTTTTAAAATTTCTCTTGCTTTTTTTGTTAATCGGTATTCGGTTACGTTCAATCTATGTAATAAATTTTTAGCTTTTCTTCGCTCTTTTACTAGAGTAGGATCGCCTGCTAAATAGTACTCTCCTTCAATCATTTTTTCTTTTTCTGAACTCATCTTTTTTAAGGTTTTTATAGGGTGTTTTTTGTTGCTTTTTTAAGCTGTAAAATAGAACTGTTTTTGAGCTGAAAAATGGACTTGATTTTTGCTTCGAAAATACCCTTTTTTTTAATTCGTTTTTACTTCTTGTAAATATAGTTTAAAAATACAGAATAGCCTGTTTCAAGTTTAAGCTTTTTAGAAAGTTGTAACGAGAAAAGAGTAGGTAGTTGTGTTTTGTAATCTTGTTATGGCTTAATAAAATGATTGATCAAAAGATGATTTTAATGGGAGGTGATTGGTGATTTTTTTGCCATTTTGAGGGTTCTCTTTTCAATGTTTATCATTTAAAGTTTTTGTTTAAGTAAAAGCATTTTGTTTTAATTTATGTGTCCTGTTTTAGTTTTAGATTGATTTTTCAGGAATGCTAATGACTTATTTTATTCTAAATTATTCAGTTAGTTTTAAAGTTTAATTAATTATATATAAAATACTGGAATTTAATTTTTTAAAATATACTATAGATTATTTCTATAGTCATTGTTTATTAGTTCTTTAGTGATTTTACTTAATTTTAGAAGATAATATTTTAGAATTTATACTCTGTTACTTAAAAAATATAAATTCATTTTTTCAAAGTTATTGTTTTGTAAAAGTATATTTTTTATTTTGTAAAAAAAGTATTTTAGATAATTTTATTATACGTTTTGCTATTAGTAATAAATGATTTTTTAAATACTCTTTTTTGTTGAGTTTTTCTTTTAATTAAGAGTTTTTTTTTAGAGCTAATTTTTTCGGTATAATTTTGAATTGTTTTTTTGAGCTGTACTTTTATCTTTTTTACAGTTGCTTTTTCTGGAATAAAAAAGGAAAAATAATGTTGCTTTTTTTAGGTTTTTAAAGTTCGCTTTTTTGCCTAAAAACAGGTGTTGAAAACGGCTTCAAAATGAGCTTAAAAACGACTCTGAAAACTTATGTTTTTTAGTGTTAAATTATTACCAAATCGATACTCGTTTTTAGTTATAAAAGGTGTCTTTTTTTTATTCAAAAGGAGTTTGAAAACGTATAGTTGAGGTCTTGATTTTGGGAAATTGGCACTAATAATTTTTTGTTAAGGGTGCACCAAAAACAACTTAAAGATTGTAAATTCGTTCGATTAAAATTTTTAAAAAATAGATATGAAATATTATATTTTGTTTGCCGTGATGTTTCTTTTTTCGGTTCAAATTCAAGCTCAAAAAATTGCCGTTTATGATAATTATGCTGCTTTAGAGAAAGCAGTTTTAAGCGATACTAGTATAACTTATGTAGTCAACTTTTGGGCTACCTGGTGTGCTCCTTGTGTGAAGGAATTACCCCATTTCGAACAACTCAATTCAGAAAATAAAAACGTGAAAGTGGTGCTTGTAAGTTTGGATTTTAAGAATCAATACGAAGCAAAATTGTTGACTTTTTTGAAAAAGAAAGCCATCAAATCAGAAGTAGTTTTACTAACAGATAAGGATTATAATACTTGGCTTCCGGCTGTAGATAAAGATTGGTCGGGCTCAATTCCGGCAACTTTAATCATTAAAAACGGGAAAAAAGTTTTTGTAGAAAAGATGTTTGCCAGCTATGAAGAATTAAATGAATATGTAAATTCAAATATTAACTAACAATTTTATACCATGAAAATTTTACCAGCTCTTTTATTATTTGTTTCTGTCTTTTTAGGGACAGCTTTTACTTCAAATGTGCCAACGCCTTACAAAATTGGCGATACAGCCACTGATTTTAAATTAAAATCGGTTGATGGGAAAATGTATGGAATGTCCGATTATAAGAGCGCAAAAGGCTTTATAGTCGTTTTTACTTGTAATCATTGTCCTTTTGCTGTAAAGTATGAAGACAGAATCAATGATTTGGCTAAAAAATACAAATCAAAAGGATATATTTTATTAGCGATTAATCCAAATGATCCAGCGGTTCAAGCCGAAGATAGCTTCGAATTAATGAAAGTTAGAGCGAAAGAAAAAGGATTTGCTTTTCCGTACTTATTTGACGAAGGGCAAAGGATTTATCCGCAATATGGCGCTACAAAAACACCTCATGTTTTTTTATTGGATAAAAATCGTGTGGTAAAGTACATTGGAGCTATAGATGATAATGTGGATAGCGCTGCTGATGTAAAAGAAAAATACCTTGAAAATGCTATTGCGGCTTTAGAAAGTGGTAAAACTCCTTCGCCAGAAACTACAAAAGCAATTGGCTGTTCAATTAAAACTAAAAAATAACATTACAAAATCATTCGTAAAAAAGAGTAAAGACCGTTCGTTTTTACTCTTTTTTATTTGATATAAACTCTTCGAATTCCTATTAAAACAAAAATCAAAAGGGAATAACCAATAAAAAAGGGAACAATCATTTCGATCCAGCCTAGAGGCAATAAAACGGCAATTAATAATAATTGAAAACCCAATCCGTACAAAGAAACAAAGGTCATAAACCAGTTTGGAAATGTTTTTACCTTATAAGCTTCGGGATCTAAAGTGTGAATGATTTTGTCGAAAATTCCATAAACAACAGTGTAAATTTGGAACAAAAAATCAACTGATTTTTGACTTTCTCCAGGAAGTGCTTTTGGCGATTTGTATTCGAAAATCTTACTGGTAGCATCGCCTCCAACAGACTTTGTTCTGAGAATGACATAATAATAGTTGTATAAAGTTCCTTGCAATTGAATACAACAAAACGACAATAGCGTTAACCAAAGCGATGTAGTAGAAACGTAGCAAATGGTTATGAAAAACAAAAAGTTGAGGATAATATCAAAAATACTATCCAGATATCTTCCAGTGTAAGACGGCGTGTTTTTTATTCGAGCCAATTCTCCATCAGCGGCATCAATGATTGACTTTAAAAGGATAAAAAATCCAGCCCAAACATAGTGATTGGTCAGAATACAATAAATGCCCAGAATACCAGAAAAACCAAAAAGTAGCGTAACGTGAATTGGAGTAAATCGGGTATTTTTTAATGAATTGGCAAGTAATTTACCAAAAGGTCTTCCATAATCGGATAAATCCAGAAATTTATCTTCGGCAGCAAGTTTAGACATTCAAAATGTATCAAAAACAACATATTGCGACAATATAGTCAGATGCAAAGATAGTTTATAAAATTGTTTTCTTGCGTTTTGATTCTAAAATCATATAAAATTGAACTCCAAATAGTAGTGTTGCCAGCACAATATGGATGGTTTGTGTTCCAAAAGGAAAATGAAAATAATACATTGCAATTCCAGAAATGATTTCGATGGAAAGTAAAATCATTACCCAATTCATTTTTGAGAAACCTAAATTGAGTTTTCTATTTCGGGAAAACAAATACAAATTGGCTAACAAAACTATAATTGAAAATGTTCGGTGAATGTAAAATGATATACTCGGATTTTGAAGCCATAAAATTTCAGGTGCGCCAGTTTTCGAAATAGTGTCTATATCTTCCCTCACACTTGTTCCTAAAACGACTTGGATTAACGTTAAAATTAAAGAAATGATTAAAAACCAGTGAAATTTAGTATCAAAAATTAGTGATTTTCGGTTGTTTTGAACAGCATAGATAGTGATTAATTGAAAAGCAACAATCAATAAAGCAGCCAACATGTGCGTAGTAATTTTAACAGGATTCAAAACGGAATCGACTACTGTTTTTCCTAACCATGCCTGAAACCCCATTAAAATACAAACCAAGAAAGTAAGTAAAATTAGTTTTTTATTGTCTTTCCAAAAACCAAAAGAAAGGATAAACGTAACGATACAAGCTATTCCAGCCAAAGCGCCGCACAATCGATTAATGTATTCTACCCAAGTGTGTAACGGATTGAAAACTGCGTAATCGTGTTTGGTGTATTTTTCCCAATTTGATGTATCAAAAGTAGATTTTGATGTAAAACTGCTTTTAGCAACCAATAATGATTCGTCTTTTATGATTACTTGTCCTTTGTTGTATTCTTTACCAGCAGTAAAAAGTAATTCTTTTTCCTCTGTTGGCGGAATATAATATCCAAAACATTTTGGCCAATCAGGGCAACCCATTCCGGAACCAGTTAATCGGACAAATGCGCCCGCAAAAATGACAAGATATACAAGAATTAAAGCTATTTTGGCTGATTTTAAAAAGTGTTTTTTCAAGGCGGATATTATTTTATTGGAAAATTTTCAGGGTTTTGTCTGGTGTCCCAGATGTCTAAAACTTTTATATTTAATTCGGTTATTTCAAAAATTAAATAGTAATCTTTAACTAGTATTGCTCGGATGTTTTCTTTTTTTGTAGCGATGGATGCTTCGGGGAAATTTTCTGCATTACTCAATGTTGCAATGAAGAGTTTATTCAATTTTTGGCTATAAAGGGTTGATTTATTTCGATTATTCCAATAACGAAAAATACTTTTTTTGGCAAGTACTGCGTTTATTGTCCAATCAATCTTTCGTCTTCTTCTTTGAACCATTTTTGCATTTCTTTTTCGTCCTCTTCTTCAGTTAAATATTCTCCATTTTCAACTTGTTTTAAAGCAATATCTATTCTTTTTTGTTGCCATTTGTTAAAAACATAAATTTTTTCAGAAGTCTCTTTTTCGTATGTAGAAGTTGGTTCGTTAGCAGCAGCATATGGCTCATAAGAGTCAATAATTTCTTTAATTCTATTCAAAAGAATCAAATCATTAGTAGCTATAATTTTTGCTATTAGTTCTAGTTTTAATTCGGCTAAATTCATATCCCGTAAATTTTTATAAAATTAATGAATAGTAAGTAGAATTTAAACTTTTTTCAATCCTAATTTCTCGGCTCTTTTCAATACAAAATTGTAGGCAGCTTCGTATTCATTTGGGATTTCGCCCTCTAGAATTGCTTCTTTAACCGCTTCTTTAAGAACACCAATTTCTCTGGAAGGTTTTAGGTTGAAAATTTCCATAATTTCTTCTCCAGAAATAGGAGGTTGGAAATTACGAACACTATCACGTTCCTCAACTTCAACTATTTTTTTGCGTACAATAACAAAATTATTGTGGTATTTTTTGAATTTATTTGGGTTTTTAGTCGTGATATCGGCTTCACAAAGCGTCATTAAATCTTCGACGTCTTCACCAGCGTCAAAAACCAATCTGCGTACTGCCGAATCAGTCACAATATCTTGAGATAAAACGATAGGTCGAGAACTCATCATGACCATTTTTTGCACGAATTTCATTTTTTGGTTCAATGGCATGTGCAAGCGTTCAAATAGTTTTTTGACCATTTTCCCACCTAAAAACTCATGTCCGTGAAAAGTCCAGCCTTGTTTTTTATTGAATTTTTTAGTTGGTGCTTTTCCAATATCGTGCAATAATGCAGCCCATCGCAACCAAACATCATCTGTATTAGGACAAATGTTGTCAACTACTTCTAAGGTGTGATAAAAATTGTTTTTATGAGTGTGTCCTTCAATTTCTTCTACCTGATTTAAAGCCGTTAATTCGGGTAAAATGATGTCTAAAAGACCAGTTCTATAAAGTAATAAGAATCCAATAGACGGTTTTGCAGTCGAAAGGATCTTGTTTAATTCGTCTACAATGCGTTCGCCAGAAATGATTTTGATTCTTTCAGCGTTTTTTGTGATGGATTGAAATGAATTTGCTTCAATTTCGAAATTCAGTTGCGTAGCAAAACGAATGGCTCTTAACATTCGCAATGGATCATCAGAAAAGGTAATGTCTGGATCTAAAGGTGTTTTTAGAATCTTATTTTCGATGTCAATCAAACCTCCAAAAGGATCTAGTAATTCACCAAAATTGCTTTTACTTAAAGATAATGCTAATGCGTTTATGGTAAAATCGCGACGGTTCTGGTCGTCTTCTAATGTTCCATTCTCCACAATAGGATTTCTGCTGTGGTGCGTGTAAGATTCTTTTCGTGCTCCTACAAATTCGATTTCTGTATCTTCAAAACGCAACATAGCGGTTCCATAGGTTTTAAAAACCTGAACTTTAGGTTTCTTTGGAAGTAATTCAGAGACTTTTAAAGCCAATTCAATTCCGCTGCCTACAGCAACAATATCGATGTCTTTTTTAAAGTCTCTTTTTAAAATTAAATCCCTAACAAAACCTCCAATAACGTAGCTTTCAACGTTGAGCGCTTTGGATGCTTGAGAAATAACTTCAAAAATGGTATTATGTAAGGCTGATTTGTAGTTCATGAAAATTTTCAATTGAAAAATTCCAAATTCCAAAGCGTTTTTGGGATTTGGGATTTGTTTTTTTGGAATTTATTTCCTTATCACTTTTACCTGAGAATCATTAGTCAATTTTATAATTGTTGACGGATTCTGGCAAATTTTTTCGCGATGCAAATTTACAACATAGTCCACGCCTTTTATAATTTCGGGACTAATTTCTTTGAAACTTCTTGGAGTGGGTTGACCTGAAATATTAGCAGAAGTTGATACTAAAGGTTTTTTCATTCGTTCCAATAATTTAAAACAAAAAGGTTCTTTGATTAATCGAATTCCTAAGGTTTTGTCTGAAGCAACTAGATTGGGAGCCACATTTCTGGGATTATCCAGAATTAGTGTCGTTGGTTTTTCAGATAAATCCATGATTTGCCAGGCTACTTCAGGGATTTCTTTAAAAACGTTGTACATCATTTTTTCGCCATTCATCAAAACAATCATGCTTTTTGTTTCTTCGCGCTGTTTTAAAGCGTAAATTTTGGCTATTGCTTCAGGATTAGTGGCATCACAGCCGATTCCCCAAACCGTGTCGGTAGGATAGAGGATGATTCCGCCTTCTTTGATTATTTCGTAAGCTTTGTGGACTTCTTCGTTAAGATTTTCCATTTTTTATTTAAAATTCAAGTGACAAATTTATGCTTACAAAGGAACGAAAAAAAAATCTAGAAATCTCATTTTTTGAAAGCTTGTGATTAGTTAAAAAGATTGATTTGGTTAATAAAATCAAAATTTTGATATTGAAAATTATCTTTTAAATTGACAAATTTGAAATTCTATAATTATTGTTTTTTTTAGTATTTAATTATGCCTTTTGTAAGTTTATTCATGAATGCTTTTTCTGGTTTTAAAACTATTTTAATTTTATCTTTGCACAAAAATTATTGACCTCAAAAATAATTAGGTTAGTCTTTAATCTAAAATCATTCAATGAAAAATTTCAAACGCTTTTTAAAGTATTTAGTACCACATAGAAGAAATTTAATAATCAGTATCGTTTTCAATGTTTTATATGCCTTTTTTTCGGCTATTTCGATGCTATCGCTTTTTCCCTTAATGAAAGTATTGTTTTCTGATGGTGAAAAAGTACATGTAAAACCCGTTTATGAAGGTTTTAAAAGTTTAGATAAAAGCTACTTAGAAAATTCATTAAACTATTTTATTACTCATAATACTGAAACCAATGGCGCTTTAAGCACTTTAATATGGATGGTTGTATTTGTTTTGACTACTTTTTTGTTGAAAAATCTTTTCAATTTTATTTCGATAGTTTACATGACGTATTTGAATAATGGAATTTTAAAAGATTTGAGAAATGATGTGTATCAAAAAGTAATCAGTTTGCCTGTTTCTTTTTTTTCTAATGAAAGAAAAGGAGATTTGATTTCGAGAATGACCTCTGATATTAATACGATAAAAAGTGCTTTTTTGAGTATTTTAATGATGGTGAGTGAGCCATTGACTATTGTCTTTACATTAGCATCTATGCTTTTTATCAGTTGGAAATTGACCATTTTTGTATTTCTTTTTCTACCTGTTTCTGGGTTTTTAATATCCAGAATGAGTAAATCGATCAAAAGCCAATCGGGTGATATTTTTTCATTAGAAGGACATTTATTATCTGATATTGAAGAAACTCTTGGAGGAATAAAAGTGATTAAAAACTTTACTTCGGAGCAATTTTTTATACGTCGTTATTTTAATTCCACAGAATACATAAATAATTTGAACAATAAAATTGGAGTTCGAATGAGTTTGGCAGGTCCAATGAGTGAATTTTTAGGGATTTTTGTAATCTCTATTTTGTTAGTTTATGGAGGATCTTTGGTGTTAATTGATGGTTCGATGAGTGGAAGTGCTTTTATTGCTTATATGGGATTAGCCTATCAAATTTTGACACCAGCTAAGGCAATTACAAAGGCAAATCAAGCTTTAATGGGAGGAAATGCCGCTTATGAGAGAGTTGCTTTTATTTTAGACGCAACCAATCCGCTAAAAGACAATCTTGATGCTATAGCGATTACCGAATTTAAAAATGAAATTAAGTTTACTAATGTTTCGTTTAAGTACGATTCGGAATATGTTTTAAGAGATTTTAATCTAACGGTACCAAAAGGTAAAAGAGTGGCATTAGTAGGAGAATCGGGAAGTGGGAAATCGACTTTGGCAAATTTAGTTACTCGATTGTATGACGTTACTGAAGGAAGTATCACTTTTGATGGTGTCAATATCAAGGAGGTTACAACAGATTCGCTAAGGAAACAAATGGGAATTGTAGCTCAGGATTCTATTTTATTTAATGATACTATTGCTAATAATATTTCGTTAAGTATTGATAATCCTAATATGGAAGCGATTATAAGTGCTGCTAAAGTGGCGAATGCTCATAATTTTATTTCAGAATTTCCAGAGCAATACAACAGTCCTGTAGGTGATGGAGGCGGAATGTTATCTGGAGGACAACGTCAGCGTGTGGCGATTGCAAGAGCGGTAATGAAAAATCCTCCAATAATGATTTTGGATGAAGCTACATCGGCATTGGATACCGAATCGGAAAAATTGGTACAAGTTGGATTAGAAAACATGATGGAAAACAGAACCTCGATTGTTATTGCACACCGTTTGTCAACCATTCAAAATGCCGATTTAATTGTAGTGATGAGCAAAGGTAGAATTGTAGAACAAGGTACTCACGAAGAGTTATTGAAAAGGAAAGGGAATTATGCTAATTTGGTTAGTTTGCAGTCTTTGGAGGTGAATTAGAGTTTAATATTTGAAAAAAAAGAATGAATAAGTTAGATTTAGGTGTTAATGTTGTAGGTTATATTGATGGCGAATTTGGTTTAGGTGAAGCAGTACGATTGAACCTGAAAGCAATGGAATCAGTAGGTTTGCCTTATGCTAAGATTGATTATTTGAAATTAAAAAAAGGAACTATTAATGAAGATAGCTTTAAATATAGTATCAATCTAATTCAATTATCCCTAAACGATATTTCTGATTTTTTTTCAGGAATTCAAACTACTTCCTTTTTAAATAGATATAATATTTTGTTTCTTGTTTGGGAATCAGAATATGTTCCTGAGGAAATACAAAAAACACTTCACTTATTTCATGAAATATGGACTCCATCAACGTATTGCAGGGATATTTTCAGGCAACATTTCTTGGGGCCAATTATGACGGTTCCGCATCCTGTTGAAGTTGATTTAACTCCTTTGGTAAAAAAAGGCTTTCTAGATATATACGATAATCAAAAATACAGTTTCTTGTTTATCTTTAATTTTGGAAGCTCCATAAAAAGGAAAAATACCTTGTTTTTAATTCAGTCTTTTATTAAAGCTTTTCCAGTTGAGACTGACGTTGAGTTAATTATCAAATGTTCTAATGCAAAAAACAATCCTAAAGATTATGCTTTAGTACTAAATGAAATTAGAGGTAAATCTAATATCAAGATTGTTGACATTGATTTAGAAAAAAACGATTTAAATCATTTTATAAATCAATGTGATTGTTATGTTTCGTTGCATCATTCAGAAGGCTTTGGATTAACTCTTGCAGAAGCAATGTGTTTAGGGAAACCGACAATTGCTACAAATTATTCAGGAAATTTAGAATTTATGAATGAGGGAAATAGTTTTCTTGTAGATTATGTTATCAATTCTATAGAAAATCCTGATGTTAATTTTTGTGACAATACCATTTGGGCTGATCCTTTGTTAGATGATAGTGTTGAAAAAATGAGATTAGTTTATACGAATAAAAATTTAGCAAACGAAAAAGCTAAAAAGGCTCAAATAGATACTCAAATTAAATTATCATATAAAAGCATTGGTTCTAAAATGCTTAATAGATCAGAATCTATTAAACGAAATTTTAAAAATGCAAATGAAAGCATGATACTTTTAATCACTTATAAAAGTAGAGTGAAAGAATTAGAAGCAGAGTTAAGAAAAATCAAAAAAAGTAAGCTGATTAGCTATGTTTTAAGTTGCAAGAAAGCAATACGAACAATAAAATCAAAATATAAAAAATAGTTAAGATAAAAGCTGAAATATTACTTATTCGTTTTGGATGTTAAAATAGCTTTTAATTTTATAATTATATTTTTTTCATATTTCTTAATATTGTTTTTTAGCCTTATGTTTTCAGTGATTAAGTCATTGTTTTTAGCTAAATTAATATTGCCTTCTTTCATAAATGAACTTATTTTGGATAATCTAGAAAGCATTAAATCACCAATAGTTTTTTTGCTAAATGAGTTTTGTATGGTTCGTTTTGCATTTAGCTTTATGTCTTCGAGATTATTGTAATTATCATATACAAAATTTAAAACTTTTTTTGAATTCTCGATATCAGGTTCAGCATATTGATAACCTTGTTTTATAAAACCAGAATCTTTATCTTTTGTGATTAATTGATAATTGACCAAAAAACTATTTTGGTTATTCATGAATTCTAAATTTCCAGAATAGCCAGTTCCTATTACGATTTTGTTTCTCAACATAGCCTCGGCAAGAGTCAATCCAAAACCTTCAGCTCGATGTAACGAAACATAAGAATGACAAGAGTCTATGAGTTGTATGAGTTCTTTTTTAGTATAGTTCTCATTAATAATAATAATCGAGTTGTGATTTTTTGTCTGTTCTGTAAGTTTCCTATGCAGTCGTTTATTTTTTTCTAAATGGACTGTTTTTAATATTAAAACAACATTAGGATTATTAGAAAAAGTATCTAAAAAACATTGTATGAGACCATCTGTGTTTTTCCTTTCGGGTGTGCTAAGTGAATCAAATATGGATAAGAAAACAAACTTATCTTGTAATTTTATTTTAGGTTTACTTTCTTCAATCTCAATTGTTTCAATTAAATGAGGGATTTTTATAACTGGTTTGAAAGAATATGTAGCAAATACATTTTGGCAAAAACTACTAGGAACCCATATTTCATCAAAAAGAGCAAGTAATTCGATAAACTCATCTGGAAGTTTATGGAATTCCCAAGCCCAATAAGCAATATTATAAATGCTTGCTGATCTAGGAATTTTATTGTTTAACAGATAACAAGGGATATCATTGATATTTATATGATAGATGTTGATAATTTTATCATCAATATCAATAACTAAATTATTGTTTTCTTTAATAAATTGACTTTTACTCTGGCTATAATTAATTTGATTAACTGTAAAATAACTGTCTTTTAGTGCAGTAAAATTTGCTCTTGCAGCTTCAGCAATTCCTGAAGTTTTTGAAAAAGTAGCATGGTAATTAACAATGGTATTTTCCATGTTTTTATATTTCTTTTAATACAGATTTTAATTTTTCTTTGGAAAATGGATAAAGACTTTCGGTTGAATTGTCTGATAATTTAGACCAAATTTCTTTATTATTATAAAGTTTTATGATCTGGTTTGAAAATTCATCTGCAGTTTCAGAGATATACGCATTTTTTTTGTTTACTAAAAACATTCCTTCAGCTCCTATTGGGGTAGTAATTACTGGTAAGAAATACTCAAAAGATTGACCTATTTTTCCTTTTACTCCTCCGCCATAGCGTAAAGGGGCAACCATCAGCTTAGAAGAAATAAAATAAGATTCAATGTTTTCTACAAATCCTAATAAATTGAAATTAGGATGGGAGATGGAATGGATCTTGTTTTTTACATTTCCTATTACATTAACTTTGATGTTAGGTAATTTCAACCAAACTTTTGGCATAATTTCATTATATAAGTAATGAATGGCATCAATGTTTGGTTCGTGTGAGGAACCAATAAATAAAATATCATTCCTTTTTTCAAATGGAGCAATTTTATTCCCATCTATTTTACAATAATGGATGTTTGAAATTAACAGAATTTGACTTTCTTTTAAGTACTGAGACATGATTTCCTTTTCCACTTCTGATATTGCGATTACAACATCTGTTTTTTTTGCCAATTCCGTTTCAATTTTAAAATATCTATAATATTTTTTTCTTAACGAAATTCTAAAAGGTTCTAGTTCGATACCTCTTTTATATCTTAAGAAATGAATATCAATCATATCATATATGGACTTTGACTCTGGAAAATATTTTGAAAGCTTAGAAAAGTATCTATTAAGATTTTTAGGACCATTGTACCAAATGTAGTCTATGTGATGAATTGAATTTAAAAAAGCAATATAATTTTTGTGTAAATGGCTTTCTAAATAAACAATAATTCCTAGGTCATTAAAAAAGGTAACATATTTGTCAGCTTCAAAAATATTTTCTACACAAATGATGCAGTTGTAGCCCATTTCTTTGTAAGAAATAATTATTTCCTTAAGACGGTTGGAACCTGAATCCTGGTCGTATTTCGGCAATGTGTTGCTTATAAACACAATTGTTTTTTGATCTAAATTGAATTGGTCAAGATTTGGTATAAAAGTAATCCCCTGTCTTTTTAATTCTCTTTTTTTTCTAAAATGTATTTTTATAGACTTTATTATTTTCATGGTTTTTTAAATTAATCATTGATTATTAATCAGTAATGAAAATAATTTTAGATGTTATTCTTTATTATTTTAAATAAAGATGTATTAATTCTAAAAAGGTTGCTTGTGAATTTTAATAAAATAAAAAATAAGAATCCCACAAATCTTTAATGTTGTTTTTAGTGATAAAATTTCTATTTGAAATACGTTATTTTCTTAAGCTATAGCATGAATATATTAATCAAATGTTAGCATAATAATATATAAACATATTTTTTTGCAAATATATTGTTTTTCTTACACCATAAATAATTAAAATGATTTTATTTGTTCGTTATAATATTTAATTTAGAATAATCAAGTTTTTATTATTTATAAGATTATTTTTGTGATGTTAATTTCATTTTTAAGAAAAGTTCAAACAAGAATTTTGTTAAAGACTAAATAATTTTGAAATTTAAATTTAAAATATATGTCTGAACATTTAGTAAAAGTTGTTATTCCTGTCTACAGAGAATTTTTTGGCGAACTTGAAGAGAAATCATTTTTACAATGTTGTAAGGTTTTAAAAGAATATGAAATAGTAATTGTACATCCTGAAGGATTAAACCATTCCTATTTGTCTCGAGCAAACCAAAAAATAACTACAGAAAGCTTTCCTAAATACTATTTTGAATCTATTAAAGGTTATAATGAATTGCTCTTGTCTTCATTGTTTTACGAAAAGTTCTTAGACAGTGAGTACATTTTAATTTATCAATTAGATGCTTTTGTCTTTAAAGATGAACTAAGAGAATGGTGTAATAAAGGATATGATTATATTGGATCACCATGGATTGCTACACCAGTAAATTCATTAGGTATGAAAATTTTTGATAAAATTGCCAGAGTATTTTGGTCAAAAAAGAAAAAAGAGAGACAACAAATATTCTATAAAGTCGGTAATGGAGGTTTTTCTCTTAGAAAAGTTGCTTCCCATCTAACTATTACAAAAGAATATCACCAATTCATTTCTGATTTTTTAAATCAAAAAGAAAAGAAAATATATGCAATTGAAGATGTTTTTTGGTCATTGAAAGCTCCAGAGTTTGATGTTAATTTCAAAATTCCAGATTACAAAGAAGCCATTTTTTTTGGAATGGACAGGAAACCTAATCTTGCTATGAAATTAACCAATAATCTACTTCCTTTTGGTTGTCATGGGATTAATAAACCCAAAGTGATTGAGTTTTGGAGACCAATAATTGACCAATTTTAAAATCGAATTTCTATATTATTTATGACTACAAAATTTGAATCAAATAGAGCTATAATAAATCCAACTGAAGTTATTTCTATCGTGAAAAACTTTAATTCTCAAGGAACTCTTCTTGGAAATGGAAAGCGTAATATAATCAAGCTTTTCGATTTAAATGAAGAAACAATCAATATTAAATCATTTAAGATTCCTCATTTAATCAATAAGATAGCCTATAAATATTTCAGGAAATCAAAAGCCAGGCGTTCTTTTGAATTTGCCTCTAAATTAATCGAAATGCAAATTGGAACTCCAAAGCCTATTGCTTTTTTTGAGAATTATGATGCTATTGGTTTAAAAGACAGTTATTACGCTTGCGAACATTTAGAAAATGTGTTCGAGTTTAGAGATATTGTTGAAAATAAAGATTTCCAAAATAGAGAATTAATCATCCGGGAGTTCACACAATTTACGTTTGGTTTGCACGAGAAAGGAATAGAATTTTTAGATCACTCACCAGGAAACACCTTAATTAAAAAATCCACCGATGGCAAGTGTCAATTTTTTCTGGTAGATTTAAACAGAATGAATTTCCATGAATCAATGGACTTTAATTCAAGGATGAAAAATTTTAACCGACTTACGCCTCAAAAGGAGATGATTGCCATAATGAGTAACGAATATTCAAAATGGTACACTGAAAAATCTGAAACTGAAATTTTTAATAAAATGTGGCAGGAAACCCATGAATTTCAAGAAAAATTTGCTCGAAAAAAGAGATTGAAAAAGAAAATAAAATTTTGGAAAAAATAAAGTTTACCAAAATTTATAATACTTTAATGATTTTCTAATCTTGTACTTTCGGATTAAATTCCACGGTTTTGATTTTATATGCGATTTATCTTTATTAAAGAAATTAATAGAAGCATTAATTATACGTTCGCTAGATTTCCCGTCAAAATAAGGGTGTGTCAATTCGATATATTTCCGAATGGCTTTCATAACGTTGTTAGGCTTTGTCAAAGCTAAATCAATTGCATTTTCAATTTCAGTAACTTCTGTAACATTAATTAGGTGTTCAAATGGTACTTTGGTTTTAAAAGTAACTACTGGTTTTTCTTGCAGCAAAAATTCAACAATAGCAGATGTTGTATCAGAAAACATTAAATCAGCTCTTTTAAAAAGAGGTATCAAATCAGTAGTGTCAAAATAATTGAAATTTACACTTTCTAAATTTTTGAATTTAGTTTTTATTTCTTCTTCTAGTTTAGGATGTAAAACACATAGAAAATGATATTTTCCGGTATTGGATAATCTTTTTATTTCATTAAATACCAATTCGTTTTTTGCTAAGCTTAATCTTGATGTAAATGTTGAAGAAATTAAAATTACAGGCTTTTCAGTTATCATTTTTTGAACAATTGGAAACAACGGATCAACTTTCGACCATCCTGTTTCAATAACTTCAAAATAGCCGTGTTTTTTTGCCAGCTGTTCAAAAATTTCAGTAGTTGATGGACCTTGAGTAGTGTATAAATCAAAAAAACCTCGAATTTTAAAATGAGAATTCATTTCTTGACGTTTATTAGACAAAAAGCCATGAAAAATTTGAACTTTAATTCCAGGAAAAAAATGAGCAACATTGTCAGTTGCGGTTAAAACAATATCAGGACTGTATTTGATGACTTCTTCTACAGTATTAAGAACTTTTTCATTTTTAGAAAAGTACTGCTTGGTGTTTTCTATATCAGAAAACCAAAATACTTTATACCCACGTCGTTCGATTTCTTCTTGAAGCGGTTTTCCAATTGGGATACTATAAGAATAGGAAATGTAGATGAGGAATTTGTACATGGTTTAATGTAGATGTATATTTAAAAAATTAGTTAAACTCTCAAAGATAAGAGATGGTTTTAAAAGATTGTAATAATGGGCATAATTTTTTTTACGCTCTTTTCGACTTTTATTAGTTAATAATTTAGGATAAAAATCCTTTAAATGTATTGCTTTGTTTATTATGCCATCGTCGAATGTACTCCAACTTTCTTTATCTATCCAGGGAGAAAAAATAGTGTATGTTGGTTTGTTTAGTGCTTTTGCCATATTAATTGCTCCTCCGTCATTTCCTATAACTAAATCACATTGATTCAAGAGAGCAATGAAGGTTCTTAAATCATCACCTAATAAATCAAAATAAATTTTTTCTTTTGTGGAAATACTACAAGCATCAAAAATTTTTCTGGCATCGTTAATTTGTTTTGGGAAATAATTAAAAATAATATTTACATCATTATTTGTTGCAATATAATCAATTATTTGAGTCATGTAATTTAATGGATAAGTCTTAGCATTTTCACTTCCTAAAAGACTAATCATTATCGTTTTTCTTTGTCTGTTTATTTGATGTTTGTTAAAAAGTGTAGATGCTTTTTGATTCTCTTCAGCTGTGACAAATAGTTTTGGATAGGGATCAATAGATATCTCTAAATTTAATGGATTTAATAATGAGAATCTTCTTTCAATAGCTAATCCCATTTGTGTTTCAGGGCTTGTAGCAAAGTATACTTTGTCTGTATATAAAAAGGAAAGAAAATTTTTTTTATATGAAATGGTTCTTTTAGCACCACTCAGAAATACAATAAGAGCACTTTCTAAATTTAAATATGCATCAATTACTAAATCATATTTTGTAGCTCTAATTTTGAGTGCTAGATTTAAAAATTTTGTTTTGTTTTTTTTGTGTTCTTCTTCAAATAAAATGATATTATCAATACTGGTATTTCCCTTTAAAACAGGAATGGTTTCCTTGTAAACTAAATAATCTATTTGAGCTTCAGGGTAAGCTTTGCATAAATTGTTGCAAATAATACTACTGGCAAGTACATCACCAATCATTTTTTGTTGAATTACAAGTATCTTCATTTCTTAGAAAAAGCAATTGATTAAGATTATTACAAATTGAAGCAAAAAAAATCAATTTTAGAGATTAGTTTTAAAATAAAAATTCCAAACTCCAATTAATATTGGAATTTGGAATTTAAAATATTGAGATTTAGAATTTATACCGCTACATCATATTCTCTTAACGCATTGTTCAATGAAGTTTTCAAATCTGTAGATGGTTTACGTGTACCAATGATTAAAGCACAAGGCACTTGGTATTCTCCTCCGGGGAATTTTTTAGTATAACTTCCAGGAATTACTACTGAACGAGCAGGAACAAAACCTTTCATTTCTACCGGAGTATCTCCAGTAACGTCAATAATTTTAGTAGAAGCAGTCAAACATACATTTGCACCCAGAACGGCTTCTTTACCTACGTGAACACCTTCAACAACAATACATCTAGAACCTACAAAAGCACCGTCTTCAATGATAACCGGAGCAGCTTGTAATGGCTCTAAAACACCACCAATACCAACACCACCACTCAAGTGAACGTCTTTACCAATTTGAGCACAACTACCTACAGTTGCCCAGGTATCAACCATTGTACCAGCATCAACATAAGCGCCAATGTTTACATAACTTGGCATCATGATTACACCACTAGAAATAAAAGAACCGTAACGAGCAGAAGCACCAGGAACTACACGAACTCCTTTTTCGGCATAGTCTCTTTTCAATTCCATTTTGTCATGGTATTCAAAAATTCCAGCTTCCCAAGTTTCCATTTTTTGAATAGGGAAGTACATCACTACTGCTTTCTTAACCCATTCGTTTACTTGCCATCCGTCCCCTTTTGGTTCAGCAACACGTAATTTTCCTGAATCTAACAATTCGATTACTTCTCTAATCGCGTTAGTAGTTGTTTCTTCTTGCAACAAAGCTCTATTTTCCCAAGCTTGTTCTATAATTGTTTGTAATGCGCTCATTTTTGAATATTTTTTGGCAAAGATATGTTTTTTAAGTAAAATCAAAAAAGTTAATTGGAGGGAAGATGTTATAAAAAGGTTTGGATGTTTTTTTGCCTTTTTAAAAGTTGTAAATTTGAACAAATAAAAGAAAGAAGAATTCTAATGAAAGATAATTTTTCAAAACAAGCTTCGGCTTATTCTAAATTCAGACCCCAATATTCAGATGAAATAATTGCTTACATTATTTCATTTGTCGAAAATAAATCAAAAGCACTTGATGTAGCTACCGGAAACGGTCAGGTGGCATATAAATTGTCAGCAGCTTTTGAAGAGGTTTACGGAATTGATATCAGTCAGAATCAATTGGATAATGCTTATGTAGCTGATAATATTATTTACAAAGCAGCTTCGGCAGAAAATACTTTTTTTGAAGATCAGGAATTCGATTTGATAACAGTTGCTCAGGCAGTGCATTGGTTTAATTTTGATTTGTTTTATAAGGAAGTATACCGAATTTTAAAACCCAATGGTGTTATAGCTGTTTTAGGTTATGGACTTTTTTCTACTAATTCGAATACGGATATTATTTTACATGATTTCTATTATAATATTGTTGGACCTTATTGGGATGCGGAACGAAAATATTTAGATGAAAATTATCAAACCATTCCATTTGCTTTTGAAGAACAAGCGGTAGAAAAATTCGAAAATCAATTAGAATGGAGTTTTGAGGAATTGATTGGTTATTTGGAAACTTGGTCTTCAGTTCAACATTATATCAAAAAAAACAATAAAAATCCATTGGATTTAATCCGAGATACGCTAAAAACATCCTGGGAAGAAAATGATAAAAAAGTGACTTTTCCCATGTTGTTGCGAATAGGGAAGCTGAAATGATTTGTTGTTAGCAAGAATTAATTCGATAAAAATAATTTGAAAAGCTTATATTTGTATTGTAAATGAAACTGTTATGGAAGCGATTAGATTAGAGTTTAAATCAGAGATTAAAGAAAAAATTTTAGAATTATTAAGTTCGTTCTCTTCAGATGAATTAAAAATAGTTCAAGAAGATCCTGATTTCGATGCAAATAAGAAAAAATTAGATGCTGCTTTGGCTAAGATAAAAAATGGAACAGCCAAATTTTATACTATTGAAGAGGTTGACGCAATTTTGGAAGAAACAATTTCTAAGTATGAAAATTAAGCTTCAGGAAGAATTTTTGTTTGAACTTAATAATCAGATTAATTATATCTCAAAAGATAAACCAGCTGCAGCTAGAAAGTTTAAATCTGATTTATTGAGAAATATTAAGAAAGATTTAAAAAATCCATTTCATTTTAAAAAATCCAGATATTACAATGATGAAAGCATTAGAGATTATGTTTTTAAAGGATATACCGTTGTATGTTATATTGATTTAGATCAAAAAATAGTTTCCGTTTTCGGTTTCATAAAACATAAAAACGCTTTATAAATGCCCAGAATTCTCTCCATAGACTACGGTCAAAAACGTACAGGAATTGCTGTTACTGACGAAATGCAAATTATAGCTTCGGGATTAACAACCATTCCCAGTGCTACGGCTATCGATTTTTTGAAAGATTATTTTTCGAAAGAAAAAGTAGAATTGGTACTTATTGGCGAACCCAAACAAATGAACGGACAGCCTTCTGAAAGTGCTTCCATCATTAAAGGATTTGTAACGCATTTTACCAATCATTTTCCTGATATGAAAGTGGTTAGGGTTGATGAACGTTTTACTTCTAAAATGGCTTTCCAAACCATGATTGATAGTGGTTTAAAGAAAAAACAACGTCAAAATAAAGCCTTGATTGACGAAATTTCGGCTACTATCATGCTACAGGATTATTTGTCCCGAAAAATGTTTTAATAATTCTTTGTTAAACGGACTAAACTTAGTGATAAATGTAACTTTTTCGGTCGGAATTAGTCTTTTAATTACAATAATATTAAAGTATCTTTGCGGCTTATAAAAAAAATATTATGTCTGATACAACAATACGTTCAAGTAGTGATGTAGTTCTTATTGGAGCTGGAATTATGAGTGCCACTTTAGGCTTAATTTTAAAGGAATTACAACCTGATATTACCATTGATATTTACGAAAGATTAGATAGAGCAGCAGCCGAAAGTTCTGATGCATGGAATAATGCTGGTACAGGACATTCTGCATTTTGCGAATTGAATTATACACCAGAAGGAAGCGATGGAAGCATTGATCCTAAAAAAGCAATCAGTATTGCGGAATCTTTTGAGGTTTCTCGTCAATTTTGGGCTTATTTGGTGCAAGAAGAAAAAGTATCAGCACCAGAAAATTTTATTAAAAGAATTCCACATATCAGTTTTGTATGGGGAGATAAGAATGTTGAGTATTTAACAAAACGTTACAAAGCTTTACAAGCTAATCCGCTTTTTAAAGAAATGTTGTTTAGTACTGATTTTTCAGAATTGAAAAAATGGATGCCTCTAGTGATGGAAGGCAGAAAGGAATCAGAAAAAGTAGCAGGAACTTCTATGGCGATAGGAACTGATGTGAATTTTGGGGAATTGACTCGAAATATGTTTGGTTATTTAGCCAAAATGGAAGGGGTTAATATGTACTTTCATCATGAAGTTCAAAAGTTAAGACAACGTCAAGATAAATCCTGGAGAATAAAAATCACGAATCTAACTAATGGATCAATCAGAAAAGCCTATACTAAATTTGTATTTATTGGTGCAGGTGGAGGTTCGTTACCATTATTAGAAAAAGCCAATATACTTGAAGGAAAAGGATTTGGAGGTTTCCCTGTAAGCGGACAATGGTTAAGATGTACTAATCCAGAAGTAATTGCGCAACATGAATCTAAAGTATATGGGAAAGCGAGTGTAGGAGCACCACCTATGTCTGTTCCTCATATTGATTCCAGAATGATTAATGGTGAAAAACAGTTGTTGTTTGGACCTTTTGCAGGATTCTCTACTCGTTTCCTGAAAAACGGTAAATATTCTGATTTGCCAAAATCCATTCAATTAGACAATATTGTACCGATGGTTATGGCGGGAATCAAAAATATTCCTTTAACTAAATATCTTATTGAGCAAGTTCGTCAATCTCCAGCGGATAGAATGAAAGCTTTAAGAGAATATGTTCCTGGTGCAAGATCTAAGGATTGGGTTATAGAACGTGCCGGACAAAGAGTTCAGGTAATTAAAAAAGATGAAAAAGAAGGTGGTAAGTTAGAATTTGGTACCGAGGTAATTACTTCTTCAGATGGAACATTATCTGTTTTATTAGGAGCTTCTCCTGGAGCTTCAACAGCAGTTTCTATTATGATTGATGTAATAGGAAGATGTTATAAAGACCAAATGAAAACTCCAGAATGGCAGGAAAAGTTTAAAAAGATGATTCCTTCTTACGGACAAAAATTAAACGAAAACCCAGAATTGTTGGATGAAGTTAGAGCAAATACAGCAACAATTCTAAAATTAAAATAGTTACTTCAATACAAATACAAGAATCCCGACCTTATAGTTGGGATTCTTTTTTTATGCCCATTAATAACTCTGTTGTTTTTATAATATTTTCAGATAAATTAGTTAGCCAGATTAATTGTTCGATTACTAATTGCGCTTCTTGCATCTTGATTTGATAGGCTTCTTCGTCAATCAATTTTATTTGTTTTAGCTCTTTTGCTCGAATATTTTTCAATTCGGTAAGTCTTTGGTTTAAGTCTTCGTTTGAAGCAACCGAATTGGAATCAGGATTTGGATTACTCAAAATAGTTATAGAAAACTCTAAATTTTCAATTACCTTATCTACTACAACATTAAATGCTTTCGATGCCTCAGTTGTTTTATGTGATTGAATGTACGTTCCTAAAGAAGCCGTAGAGGATAATAACGAATGATTCAGCACAGTGAGTTTGTAAACCTGTGGAAGCCTGTTTTGTTTTGATTTTGGTTCTTGTAACATTCGCTGAAAAGAAGCCATTAAATTCCCAATTTCAATAAAAGCTTGTTTTCTGGCTAATCGATATTCAGTAGGCACTTCTCCTTTTTTATTATATAATAAAGAAATCTCCTTTAAATAATTACGATTGGCTTCAATGGCATTTTTGATATATGCCGGGAGATTTAAAAACTCCCAAGAAGGCCATAAAAAATAATTAGCAAGCAAACATAAAGTGGCACCAACAATGGTGTCTAAAATTCGATATTCAATTACATTTCCGTTATCTGGCGCTAGAATGCCGTAAATTAAGATAACATAAATAGTAATAAAAGTAGCTCCAATTTTATAATTACTTGGATTAAAAGAAAACCCTAAAAGCATTGAAACAATAGCAATTGTACTAATCAAATAAGAATCATGAACCACAGAAAGGATTCCAAAAGCAATAATTCCTCCCACTAAAGTTCCAAAAATACGATGATACGTACGCTCATTTGTAACTCCAAATCCTTGTTTCATGATTACCACTATGGTAAGAATAATCCAGTAAACATTTTCCAGAGGAAGTACTTTTCCTATCATGTAACCTAACAAAATAGTGATGGTTATTCTAAGTGAATGCCTGAAAACAGTAGAAGAAAAACTAAAATTTTCTACAAAAGTACTTAACGGATAATATTGAGGTTTGATGAATTTTTCAATGTCTTTGTCGCGCCCTTTTAAGTCTCCTGAATTAATATTAACAGTGTAAGCGCGTTCTAAGGTGATAATTTTTTCCGCTTGTTTTTCGGCATAATGCAGCATTGTAATGAGCATTAAAACCTCTTCTGAAGAAGAATCGGTTTTTAATTCTTTTTTGTAATCTTTAATCGTATTTTCAAATTGTTGTAAATCTTCAATTAAATTGTGTTGTGATTCGTAGGGCTTGCCGTCTTGGATGCTTTTGGATAATAATTTTAGGCTTTTGGCTAAGTTATAAGCTAATTTTTGATAGTTTTCTAAGGCTTTAGGATAGCTATCAAATTTTTGATGCAACTTATTGTGGTCAAAAGAAGTGGATATAGCAAGTTCCAGTATTTCTACTAAAGAAATAAAACTCAGCAACATTTTTCGGTTTTGAGAAGAAGAACCTGATTTTGTTCTGCTTGTAATGAGTATTTCTCGAATGTTTTCGTGCAGGATATTCAGCTCTACCTGAAAATGCAATTGTTTTTTGGTAATGGCTTTTCTATTCGAATTCAATTCCCAAAGATCACCGCGTAGTTTTAAGTATTTTGCGGTAAGTCGGATGCATTCTGCCATTTGTAATTCGACATAACGATTGGGTTTTATGTAGAAAAAAACAATAGAAATAAGCGTATAAAATAAACCTCCAATTAATAAAAGTCCCGAATATTCTAGCATTTCCCAACCCGAATTTAAATGTGCAAAAGCCAGAGAAAGAGATAATAAAGCCGAAAAAGAAACCATAGTGGCACGTTGTCCGTACACTAAAATCATGGAAACACAAAAGATCAGTGAAACCAGTACAGGATAGAATAAAAACGGATAGGGATAGCAAAGATTAATGATAAAATTGACTCCAGCAATAATTAATGAAGTCACCAGCAATCCGTTAATTTTATGTTTTAAATTACTAGGAATATCACTTGGAAAAGTAAAAAAAGCACCCAGAGCAATAGTGAAACCTATTTTAAAATGATCAAAATAGGAAAACAATAATACGGGAGAAACCGCTGCAATGGTTACTTTTAGCGCATTACTGAAATCAGTACTCGAAATAAATTTCTGAATTTTCGAAATCATAAATTTGGGATTATTTACAAAGGTATGAATTGTGCCATTTATCAATGGGTTAAATGAAATTGTTTTTCCTATTTTAATTTAAAAACACTATTTATTCTTTTCGCTTTAAGCTTTGTCTAAATTTTTACTATTTTTGGCAATCCTAAATTATAGGAGTCTAAACCGTTATTTGAAGGGAATAATTTAATACAACAACAATGATTTTACCAATTGTAGGATATGGTGATCCCGTTTTGAGAGCAGTAGGAGCCGAAGTAACAGCCGAATATCCTAACTTGAAAGAAACAATTGCCAACATGTACGAAACAATGTATAATGCATATGGAGTAGGATTGGCAGCACCACAAGTAGGAATAGCGATACGTTTATTTGTAATCGATGCAACACCTTTTAGTGATGACGAAGATTTAGCAGCCGAACAACAAAAACAGTTAAAAGGATTCAAACGTACCTTTATTAATGCTAAAATTATTAAGGAAGAAGGAGACGATTGGAGTTTTAACGAAGGATGTTTAAGTATTCCTGATGTTCGCGAAGATGTGTATCGCAAAGAAAGAGTAACTCTAGAATATTGCGAAGAAGATTTTGTGATGAAAACAGAAGTTTTCGACGGATTAATTGCCCGAGTAATTCAGCATGAATACGATCATATTGAAGGTGTTTTGTTTACGGATAAAATTTCGTCTTTAAAAAAGCGATTAATCAAAGGAAAACTGAAAAATATCATGGAAGGGAAAACCTTTCAAGATTACAGAATGCGATTTTTTGCTAAAAAAGGAAGATAAATAGTTGCAGAATAATCTATTTTGGTATTGTTTTTGAACAATAGTAACCAATAATAAAAATGAATTCTTAATAATAATAATAAAAGCATGAATTTAGAAAAAATATTAGCGATTTCTGGAAAACCAGGATTATATGTTTTAAAAGTACAAACACGTACTGGTTTTGTAGCAGAATCATTGGCAGATGGAAAAAAAATCACAGTAAGTTTAAAAAGTAATGTGAGTTTATTATCTGAGATTTCAGTTTACACTTATGATGGCGAAAAACCATTAAAAGAAGTAATGAGTAATATTGCTGAAAAAGAAAATAATGGTCCAGCTATTTCGCACAAAGAAGACAATACAGCCTTAGCAGCTTATTTTAAAGAAGTTTTACCAACTTATGATGAAGAAAGAGTATATGCTTCAGATATTAAGAAAATTTTAAATTGGTACAATACCTTGCAAGCAAAAGGATTGATTGAAGCTGAAACAGCAGTAGAAGAAGAAGTTGAAGCAGTTGCTGCCGAAGTCGAAGCTCCGGCTGAAAAACCAAAAAAAGCTAAAAAAGTAACAGAATAAATTCATTCTGAATTTTTATAAAAATCCTGTGTTCTAAACTAATTAGGACACAGGATTTCTTATTTTTACACAAAACAAAACACCATGAACGCAAGACAAATACAACTACAGGCTTTTGAAAGATTATTAGATATCATGGACGATTTGCGTGAAAAATGTCCTTGGGATAAAAAGCAAACTTTGCAAACCCTGAGACATCTTACCATTGAAGAAACTTACGAATTAGGTGATGCCATTTTAGACAATGATTTGAATGAAGTAAAAAAAGAGTTGGGTGATTTGTTATTGCATATTGTTTTTTATTCCAAAATAGGTAGTGAAACCAATGATTTTGATATTGCCGATGTGTGCAACGAAATTTGCGAAAAACTCATTCACCGTCATCCGCATATTTACAGCGATACGTTGGTGAAAGATGAAGAAGAAGTCAAACAAAACTGGGAAAAATTAAAACTCAAGGAAGGTAAGAAATCAGTTTTGGAAGGCGTTCCTAGAAGTTTACCAGCCTTAGTAAAAGCCAGTAGAATTCAGGATAAGGTAAAAGGAGTAGGCTTTGACTGGGAAGAATCACATCAGGTTTGGGACAAAGTGCAGGAAGAATTACAAGAACTGCAAGAGGAGGTAAAATTAGGAAATCAAGATGCCATGGAAGCCGAATTTGGCGATGTATTATTTTCGATGATAAATTATGCCCGTTTCCTGAATATTAATCCAGAAGATGCATTAGAACGAACGAACAAAAAGTTCATCAAAAGATTTCAATATTTAGAAGGCAAAGCAGGAGAATTAGGTAAATCCTTAATGGATATGTCCTTATCAGAAATGGATATTTTCTGGGAAGAAGCGAAACGACTTTAGAAGACAGATTTCAGATTTTAGAAAGCAGAATTTAGATTTGAGAATTTAATGCTATTAAAAAAATAACTGTAAGACTAGCATTTTTAGTAAGAATGAGTACAAGAGCACTAGCTAACTAGCGAAGCAATCTCATTATGGTAACCTATAAACTACGACTATACAACACCGATTAAAATTTTATGTAAAGTTTTTTCAGACAAAATCATTGATGGTTTTTTCAAATTTGTTTTCGGATCTAGGTGAAAGCGTAATTTTATAAAAATGAGATAATTTATGGATTAAACAGTAAAGAATAATGATTTTTTTCTTTAAAAAAATTAAGATGTTAAAAATTAATAATTCACTAAGACAGCTGTTTATTCATGATTTTATTCTTTATTAAATAGGGTATTTCTATATGTTAAATATAGAATCTTTTTAATATTCAGTTGAATTATTATATTGTTTTTTACTAGTTTTAGTTCTCAAAATTCAATTTTTTAAGCTTGTCATAGCCCGTAAATCCTATAATCGCATATAAATTGAATTTTAGAATTATTAAAGTTTTTATATGTAACCCCCATTTTTAAATCCATGAAGAAATTTAGTTGTTTTATTTTCGTTTTTATAATTATTCCTTTTTTTGCGTTCAGCCAAATTAAAAACAGAGTTTTTCTACCAGAATATGATACCTTATTGCATAAAGCATTAGAGAAATCTGGTGATAGAAAGGACTCCTTGCAATATTTTTTAAATGCGGTGCCTATGCGTCATTATGAAGCGGCTTCTTTTCTAATAGCATATATGCCTGAACGAGACTTGAAATCATTATCAATACCGTTTATTAAGGATCAAATTGATGGTGCTTACAAAGCGAGAAAAGAATTTTCATGGAGTGCTAAATTACCAGATTCCATTTTTTTTAATGAAGTATTACCCTATTATTGCTTTGATGAAAATAGAGATAACTGGAGAAATGATTTTTATTTAAAATTTTCACCATTGGTTAAGGATAGTAAAAACGTTCGGGAAGCAATTAAGGCTGTTAGCACTAACATCAGGAATCTTTTATCGGTTGATTATAATGTGAATCGCAGTATTGTAAATATTAGTCCGTTTCAATCTATAAAGGAAAAAATGGCTACTTGTACAGGGCTTTCGTTTTTATTGGTAGATGCATTGAGATCGGTTGGGATTCCAGCTCGAATGGCGGGCACTCCTATGTGGACAAATATGAAAGGAAATCATAGTTGGGTAGAAGTATGGGTGGATGGTCAGTGGTATTTTACAGAATATTATCCTGAGGATTTAAATAAAGCCTGGTTTTTAGCCGATGCAGGAAGAGCTGATGTATCCAATCCAAGACACTGGATTTATGCTTCTTCTTATAAACCAAAAGAAACTTATTTTAGATTAGAATGGGATACCCTTTCTAAAGCTATTCATGCCGAAAATGTTACTCAACGATACATCGATTTGTATGAAAAAGAGAAAGTTTTAGAAAATTTAAAACCAGATGAAGTATGGATTAGCTTACAACTTTACAAATCAGATAAAAATTTGCAACGAGTGTCAGAGAAAATAAGCATAGAACAAGAAGGGAAAGAATTAGATTTTGGCTATTCGCCTTCGCCTATAGACGATTTAAATAAATTTTTAAAGTTCAAAGTAACAAAAAATAATTCCTATAAATTGGTTTATTTAGATAGTAAAGGAAAAGAAAAACATACTGATATTACGGTAAAAGGTGAGGAAGAATTATTTAAATTGTATAAAGATTAAAACTTTCGAATACCTGAAATAAAATAAAGGCTGTCTGAAAATTACTTTTCGGACAGCCTCTTTAGTTTACGTTGAATCAGATTTTAGTCAGTAACAAATTTCTGGACTATCTAATTCAATTAGTAATACATTAGCCTTTTTTACTCCATGGACCATGGTTTTTGTATGCTGGCCCAGTTAATTTTTGTCTATCAGAACCAATTTTCACTTCAACTAAATCTTGTTCTACAGTGTTTTTTCCTGGTTTTTGATTTTTATATGCAGGCCCTTGAAGCGATTTTTTATTGTTGTCTGAGTATATTTTAGTAGGCTCAGTTTTGTGCATCCAGTGTTTGTAATTTTTATAAGCTGGACCTTTTAAATCACTTTGTTTTACATTGTTTTCTTGTTGTGCAAATGCCCCAAAAGAAATTAATAAAACTCCTAAAATTAATGCTATATTTTTCATGACTATTACTTTTAATGTTCCTTACAAAGATACATTCAGTAATAGGCTTTCGGGATTATGTGAATCTACCCAATTTGCATCCGTATTTATACGGATATTGTATAATTCTTGAATAGTTTGATCTTCCAGATAATTATCAGGGAGAGAAAACAAAATAAAGGCTGTCCGAAAAGTAATTTTCGAACAGCCTCTTTAGTTTTCTAATGGCTGTTGAATCAGATTTTAGTCAGTAACAAAATTTCTGGTCTATCTAAATTCAATTAGTAATACATTAGCCTTTTTTACTCCATGGACCATGGTTTTTGTATGCTGGTCCAGTTAATTTTTGTCTATCAGAACCAATTTTCACTTCAACTAAATCTTGTTCTACAGTGTTTTTTCCTGGTTTTTGATTTTTATATGCAGGTCCCTGAAGTGATTTTTTATTGTTGTCTGAGTATATTTTAGTAGGCTCAGTTTTGTGCATCCAGTGTTTGTAATTTTTATAAGCTGGACCTTTTAAATCACTTTGTTTTACATTGTTTTCTTGTTGTGCAAATGCCCCAAAAGAAATTAATAAAATTCCTAAAATTAATGCTATATTTTTCATGACTATTACTTTTAATGTTCCTTACAAAGATACATTCAGTAATAGGCTTTCGGGATTATGTGAATCTACCCAATTTGCATCCGTATTTATACGGATATTGTTGTTTTTGGGTATTATATTAAATTCATTTTTGTTGCTTTTTTAATGAGTTCGGCGGTATTTTTTACTTCTAACTTTTTTAAAATATTGGCGCGATGGGTTTCTATTGTGCGTGAACTCACAAATAATTTAGTAGCAATTTCTTTAGTTGTTAACCCTTTAGAAATTAATCCCAAAACTTCGGTTTCCTTATTGGACAAAATATTTTCACTGATGCTGTGTGTGGACATAAAGTTGATCATTTTTTCAGAAATTTCAGCACTAAAATATTTTTTCCCTTTATTAACGCTTCGTATTGCAAGGATTAATTCAGCTTCATCTGTATTTTTTAATAGGTATCCGTGAGCACCCATTTTAGCGCATTTTGCAATGTAATTACCATCATTGTGCATAGAAATTACAATAGGTTTTATATTAGAAGTTAAGGTTTTCAATTCTTTTAAAACCTGAAAACCATCCATATTGGGCATAGTAATATCCAGCAATACAATATCAGCCTCAAATTGGCTATTGATAAGCTCCATGAACTCAAAACCATCAGCAACACTCTTAACTATTTTTATATCATCATGCTTTCTTAGTAGCTCAGCAAGTCCTTTTCTAAAAAGCTCATGATCATCAGCTATTATTAATTTGATTTCATTCATAATTCTATGGGTAATTCAATTTCAAAGGTTGTATTTCCGGGATTTGCATTGATTGTAATGGTACCGTTGCAAATTTCTACACGTTCTTTGATGTTAATAATTCCTAAACCTAATTTAACAGTGTTGATATCAAACCCAATACCATCATCAAAATAAAAAAGAGAAACAAATTCATCAAATTCTGAAAGGGTTATTCGGATATTTTTTGCATTCGAATGTTTTAATGAATTATTAATTAGCTCTTGGCTTATTCTAAAAAGATTAATAGCTTGATGGTTTGTTATATTAGAACTTTCCTGTTGGGTTAAATCTTCATATTCAATAGTTATAGTTGTCGATTTTTTCAGACTTTCAATAAAGTTGGTTAACGTATCTCCAATTCCAAAATCATCTATTGAAGCAGGCATTAAGGCATTTGACATCAATCTGATTTCAGAAATAGTATCATCAACTATTTTTTTCATTTCTGTTTTCTTTACTTCATTTTCCACTCTGTTTTCAATATAGTGCTTCAAAGAGGTTAAATAAGGACCTACACCATCATGGAGCTCGCGCGAAAGTCGACGCCTTTCATTTTCCATACCGTTTACCAACATCCGTTTTGATTGTATTCTGGTATTTTCTTCGTTATTTCTAAACTCTATAAGCTTATCTCTCATCGCTAAAAGGCTTTTTCCCAGCAGATCATTAGAACTTTTAGGCTTAAAATTGGTATTTAAATTCATTTTTCCAATATCATCGGAAAATTTTACGGCACCTTGCAAAGAAGCTTTCAAATTCGCCAGAGCATCAAACATTTCCTTTATTTCCTTAGAATTTTTTATAAATTCACTGGTTTGGTTATAGTCTCCTCCTGCCATAATTCGGAGACTTTTTTGCATATTCTTAATTGGGTTGATAATAATTCTTGTCAGAAAAAGAGAAAGCATCACAGCCAGTAAAAAAATAGCAAGAGTTAAACCTACAAGTCTTTCTTTTAATTCTTTTAAGGGGATAGTAACCTCATCAACATCTATTTCAGATAGAATCACCATCTTTAAGTTTCCAATTACTATGAGACTGTACACACTATATACATCAATACCTCTATAATCCTTAAAAACACCTCTGCCGGTTTTCCCTTTAAAAGCATTGTTCACACCTTTTGTTTTTACCAATATGGTGTAAGGAGTTTTATTGGGATAAAAACGGGATTGAGAACGCATTCGGGAATCTTCACCCACAAGATAGGATTCGCCACTGTCACCCATTCCTGTACGTTCAAGGAGTATTTGTTTAATTTTGTTGTAATCAAAAACTTTAATCTTTGTACCTCTTTTCGAATTTGAGATAAAACCTATTGTTGTTTTTTTATCAACATGGTACGCTGTAAAATCGTGAATTCCATTGCTGTTTTTAATACTATCCGGAAGCTTTAATACGGTACTATCCATGCTTTGGCTATACAATTCGGAAGCCTCAAATCGTTCCCATTCTGATTTTAATAAATGTTCAATCTGATTTTGCTTGAGTGTTTTAATAGAATTTAATTGCAGTAAAATACGATCGTTTAAAACGTTTGAAAACTGCTTGTATGAAGAAAAAGACAATAAAGCAATTACCAATGCGATTAAACTATTAATTATAATCAGTATTAATGTTTTGATGTTCATTAAAATCTATTTTAACGATAAAGTTGGTTTAGTACGGTGGATTCAAGTCATAAATATAACTTTTTCCTAGTTCTTTATGTAAATATACTTGGTTTAGTGCTTTAAAAGAAACTTTGAAGCAATAGTTCTACTAAATTTTCTAAATGATGGGAAGTTAGAAGTCAGAATTTAGATTTCAGAAGACAGAAATAAAATCTTCAATCTTAAGACTTCCACACAAAGTTGTCATGCTGACGAAGGAAGTATCTCCGCAAGAAACTTACGTTAGCTGTTGGAATTGTATTGTTTAACGTGTGTAGCGAAGTCGGAAGACTTCACAGAGCTGGGATTTATAGCACAAAAATTCAATAGAATTACTTCTGTTGAACTTTGCAAAAATGCTAAATCGAAGGACTTCAGCCCCGATTTTGAAAAGCCTTGTTGTAGGCAGTGCTTTATTTTGATTTTTTAGGATTTTTATTGTTTATTGTTTTCTGTTTGATCCATTGTATTGAAATGTCAAAAGGTGTTGTAATATCGATAGAGGAAGTATTGTGTCCTAATGTTGGAAACAAGGTATATTCAAAAGGTTTGCCTTGAACTTTAAATGTGTTTAATTGCTCTATACACAACTTTACAGGAATTTGTATGTCCTTTTCACCAAAAAGCCAAAGTCCGGGAATTGAAAGAGCATTCAAAGAAGTTTTTGGGTCAGTTGCCACAAATTGATACTTGTCGGGGTCATTTTTAGTATGTTCACGGGCATCTGCGTCTGTATGATTTTCCCAAAAATTATTATTTCCGTTAGTGTAAAACTGAAATCGGAGTTGTTCCAGAGTCGTAATAGTTGGACAACTAAATAAAACCATAAATTCTATTTGTGGATTTTTGCTCGCAGTAATTGGAATTATCCATCCTGCTTGACTGAACCCAACTAATCCAATAGGTGTTTTTTTATCTTTCAAATAGGTTTGAAATGTTTTTACTGCCTCATTTGCGTCGTTAGATAATAAATTAAGATTAGTAGTGTCAATATTATTCGTGCCAACAGATGGTCCAACATACACACCACCAGATTCTCCAACACCACGTTTGTCATATGTCAATACAGCAATACCTTCCTTAGCAAGACGTTTTGCGAAATCCATTTCTCTTTTTACTGGGTCAGATCCGTGAACAATGACAACTGCTGTAAATGGATTTTTAGGTCTTAAAATTGAGCCAGCAAGAGTGACGCCCTGACTTTCAAACTTTACATCTTGAATTGTAAAGTCGACCGATTGAGAAAATACCATTTCTGGTAAAGTTATTAATAATAACCAAAGAAATAAGTTAGAAAAAAAGTTAATGTTCATTTTGGTTTAATATAAAAATTGTTTGAATGGTTCGTTAGCATTGCCTACAACTTGTTTATACCCGCATAAAAATTCCATTTTTATTCCAAAACGGCATGTTATGCGCCTATTTTTGTTTGAATTGATGTGTATAATTTCTAATTACTCAATACAAAAATAAAAATATTTCTTACGTATACAATAACAGCCGCTTTAAAACGGCTGTAAATTGGTAATACTATTTTTTGAAAATCTATTTTAACTATTGTGTGCCGTGTTCTACAATCTGCCTTCTGATTTCTATATTCTAAAATCGAGCTATTTTCTCTTTCCAACCTGAATAACCATTTGTTGGTAATTCATTGTTTGTGTTTGCAGCAACTTGTTCGGTTTGGCTTTTATTAATTTCCGAAAGTTGTTCAATACTACTGTAAACACCACTTTTAAGACCTGATAAATAGGCAGCTCCTAAGGCGGAAACATCAGGATTTCGTTGTTTGTTGAGTGGAATCCCTAACAAATCGGCTAAAAAATGAATGACAAATTTATTTTGAGTCATTCCGCCATTTACTGAGATGGATTTTAAAGGGGCTTGCATGTCTTTTGCCATCGCTTCCACCACATCTTTTATTTGGTAGGGAATACTTTCTAAGGCGGCTCTTATAATATGATTTTTAGTAGTTCCAAAAGTCATTCCTTCAATGGATGCTTTTCGGCTCATTTGCCAGTGTGGCGCACCCAGTCCGCTAAAAGCAGGAATCAGATAAACTCCAGCATTATCTTGAATAGCGGTAGCCATCGCAGCGGTTTCGGCAGGATTAGAGAACAATTGCAATTCGTTTCTCAACCATTCGATAGTAGAACCACAGGAAACAATTGCGCCTTCCAACGCATAATCTATACGGTTTTCGGTGCTCCAGCAAATGGTGGTTAACATTCCAGAATTAGATAAAACAGCTTTGTCGCCAATGTTCATCATAATCGAACTTCCTGTTCCAAGAGTAACTTTGGCAGTCCCTTTTTCGAAACAACCTTCTCCGAAAGTCGCCGCATGTGAATCGCCAATTAAAGAAGTAATTGGGATAGAAAATGAGGTTTTTTGGTTTAAAATTTGCCCAAAATGAACCATTCCAAAATCATGCGAGGAAGGGCAGGGTTGAGGTAAATTTAAGTTGGATAATCCCCAAGTTTCTAAAATTTCGCTATCCCATTGTAGCGTATGGATATTAAAAAGTAAGGTTCTGCAGGCATTTGTATAATCAGTTTTGAAATGAGTACCATTGGTCAATTTGTACAAAATCCAGCAATCTACCGTTCCAAAATATACTTCGCCTTTGGTCACTTTTTCTTTTAATTTCGAATCATTTTCCAGTAGCCAAAGCAATTTGGTTCCCGAAAAATAAGGATCTAACAGCAAACCTGTTTTTTGTTTAATCAAATCATTCTGCCCCTTTTCGATTAAATCAGTACAAATGGAAATAGAACGTTTACAAGCCCAAACCACGGCTGGAACCAATGCTTTTCCATCTTTGTCCCAAAGCACAAAAGTTTCTCTTTGATTGCTAATCCCGCAGGAAACAATGTCAGCAATGTTTAAGCCTTTTTGGGTAAAATCATTCACGCATTCAGTTACCGAGTCAAGAACATTTTGATAAATGTCTTCTGGATTTTGCTCTACAAAACCATTATCAAAATAATTCGTTTTTAAATCGACACTGCCTTTAGCCGCAGCCTGTCCTAATTCGTCAAAAAGTATGGTTTTAGTACTGCTGGTACCTTGGTCAATGGCAAGAATATATTTTTTCATTTTTTAGTTTAAAATTTACTTTTCAAAGCTTAATTGAATAATAAACAATTTTTTATAAGAGAAACAGTGAATAGAACTATTTTACCATTAAGAAGTTAAGGAGCATTAAGGCTCTGTTTAAAGTTTATTAAAATTAATTCCCCCATTTCAGCGGCGGATATAATTTTGATGAATTTTCAAGAAATTTTCCACCCTTTAGGGACGGGGAAAAGGAAATTTCTTTTTTTAATGAATTTTAAACAGGCTCTAAGTCTTAATTATCTTAATTTCTTAATGGTAAAAAAAAGAATTAATGTTTTTATTTGTTTTTCTGATTCATTTTATCAATAATCACGGCTAATAAAATAACAATACCTTTTACTACTTGTTGCCAGAAAGGCGAAACATTGAGCAAAACCAATCCGTTGTTTAAAACTCCAATAATTATCGCACCAATTACAGTTCCTGTTACCGTACCCACGCCGCCAGATAGCGAAGTTCCTCCAATAACTACTGCAGCAATTGAATCGAGTTCATAACTCATACCCGCATTGGGTTGTGCAGAGTTCAATCGGGAAGTGACTAAAATTCCGCCTACAGCTGCCATCATTCCTGCAATTCCATAAACCGCTAGTTTGATTTTATTGATGCTAATTCCAGATAAAAAAGCTGCTTTTTCATTTCCTCCAATAGCATAAATGTAACGTCCAAAAGTGGTTTTATTGGTTAAAAAAACGACGATTAGTACCATAATTAACGAAATCCAAACCGGGACGGGAATTCCTAAAATCCAGCCTGAACCAATAAATTCAAACTTAGGACCTAAATTAGAAATAGGAATTCCTTCGGTGTATAGCATTGTCAAACCACGGGCAATAGTTAACATGGCTAGTGTAGCCACAAAAGGTGGAATGGAGAATTTAGTAATGACCCAACCGTTGAATAGACCTAAAGCCATTCCAATGAGCATGGCGGCTAAAATGGCTCCTAAAACGGTAAAGCCAATAAACAAATCCAGAGATTCAAAAACAAGTCCATTTTTTAATAATCCCGCACAAATAGCGGCTGTAAGTCCTAAAATTGAACCTACCGAAAGATCAATTCCAGCCATTAAAACCACTAATGTCATGCCGACAGAAATGCAGACATTAACTGAGATTTGTCTTAATACGTTCCAGAGATTGGTGCTGGTCATGAATTTATCAGACATGAGACTAATAAATAAACACAACAGAAATAGTGCAATTAAAGATTGCGATTTTTTAATAACGGGGTGGTTCAAAGTGATGTTCATAATTATTCAGGTAAGGCTGATTTTAATAATTTATCTTCGTTGGCATCTGCGGCTAAATAGGAAGCTTTAATCTTTCCTTCGGCCATCACTAAAATTCGATCCGAAAGTGCTAGTATTTCGGGAATTTCAGAAGAAACTAGTATGATACTCATTTGGTTGGTTGCTAGTTTTTTAATGAGATTGTAAATTTCGTTTTTAGCATTAATATCGATTCCTCGTGTCGGCTCATCCAGCATTAAAATTTGTGGATTGGTTGCAAGCCATTTTGCTAAAACTACTTTTTGTTGGTTTCCTCCACTCAAATTTTGGCACAATTGAGTTTCAGAGGGCGTTTTGATGCTTAATTTTTCAATATAATCTTTTGCAGAAGTTTTGTCTTTTGTAGCATTCAAAAGTCCAAATGACGCCAGATTAGTCAGGCTGATATTAGATGAAATATCCATACCTAAAACCAATCCTTCGGTTTTGCGGTCTTCGGTTACAAAAGCCAATCCATTCTCGATGGCATTTTTAGGGTTTTTGATTATGGTTTTTTGTCCATTAATTTCAATATCACATTCGCTATTAGACGGATGCATTCCGAAAATAGTTTCCAAAAGTTCGGTTCTGCCAGCACCCAATAAGCCAAAAATCCCCAGAATTTCTCCTTTTTTTAATTCGAAAGAAATGTCCTGAAGTAATTTTCTTGTTTTAATGTTTGGATTGATGAGGTTTAAATTGGTTACTTTTAAAATATTGTTGCCTAATTGATTTTGGGTGTTTTTTTTCTCAATTAGCACTTCACGTCCCACCATTTTTCGGATCAAATCCTGCTCGGTAGTTGCTTTCATTTCTCCGGCATCAATAGTATTTCCATCTCTTAAAACGGTGTAATTCTCGGCAATTCGGAATAATTCGTCCATTTTATGAGAAATGTAAACAATGGTTTTTCCTTCTGCTTTTAATTGCTCAATAATGCGATGTAAATTTTCAATTTCCTTGTCACTCAAAGCAGAAGTAGGTTCGTCCATCAAAATAATATCCGCATTGGAGAGTAAAGCTTTGGCAATTTCGACCAATTGTTGTTCGCCTACTTTTAGTTTTTGAACCAGTGTTTTCGGACTAACATTCAAGTGAATTTTATCAAAAATAAGTTGGGCTTCCGCTTCCATTTTAGCACGATCCAGAAGTCCAAAAGCGTTTAGATTTTCTCTTCCTAAAAATAAATTTTCGGTTACACTCAGTTCAGGAATGAGGTTTAATTCCTGATGAATAATGGCAATTCCTGCATTTTGAGCTTCTTTAATATTCGAAAATGAAACAGTTTGTCCATTCAATTTAATTTCGCCATCGTATTCGGTATAAGCGCCTGTCAAAATTTTTAACAAAGTCGATTTACCAGCACCATTTTCTCCCAATATCGCATTGACTCTTCCAGGATAAAATTTAAAATTTACCTGATTGAGCACTTTTACGCCTGGGAATTCTTTCGATATCTTAACTGCTTCTAACAATTTATTGAAGTTTAATTTGAGATGGAATAATGGTTAGGTCATTAAATAAATTTTGCTTTTTACTTAATTTGATTGCGCCTGTAAACGAAATGCTGTCACCAATTTTAACCGACTTAATTTCTTTAGGAATGACTTCGTTTCGAATAATATCATTCAAAGATTCGGATACCTTATTAAATTCCGAATTGGTCTTAAAATCAGTTAGTTTTACTAAACCCGAAGCATCCCGAATGGCGTTCCCAAAAATGTATTTGGTGTCAATGTAAACGATACCATTTTTTTCGTCAGCAATAGTGTAAAGTCCGTCTTTAATAGCAATGATTTTCCCAGTGCTTTGAATCATAAAATAAGCCGAATTTCCTATTCCAAGTCGGTTTCCGTGCTTTTTGAAAGCCGTTTCAGAATTGCTTTTCACCAAACCAATTAGCGCCTCCAAAGAGATGTTTTTCTTGTTTTTTAAAATGCCTTTGTAATAAATGGAATCAGCATAAGCCTTGAAGTCAAAATTTTCTTTTTTGGCTTCTTTAACCACACTTAGTTTTTTAAAATAAACCGATTGATACCCTAAAAAAGCGAGTAGTAGCAACGCTAAGATATATACATATTTTTTTTTCATGCTAATAGTCTTTTATGTTTGCGGCGTTTACTAATTCGACTTCTACAGGAACTCTTTGAGGAAAAATACGTCGGCCTTTGAAATATTCATCTGCATATTGGGCGGCCGTTTTTGCCATCACTAAAGGAAATTGCATTCCTGTTGCTACAATTTTCTTTTCACGAATTTTTTCAATGACATCTCCCGCACCATCAAAACCAAATATTTTAACTTTATAAGCTTTTCCAGCCGATTGTAATGCCTGAAAAGCACCCATTGCCATGGCGTCATTACCACAAAAAACAGCATCAATATCAGGATTAGCCTGCATGATGGTTTCTAAAACTTCCATTGCTTTATTGCGGTCGAAATTGCCACTTTGTTGAGCAACCATCTTTAAATTAGGGAATTTATCTACCACTGAATGAAATCCACCTGAACGCGCCCAAGTGTTGTTATCGCCTACTAAACCTAAGATTTCTACATAATTTCCTTTTTCTTTTAGTTCTTTTACAAATTCGATTCCGATAGAAACACATCCGGAATAATTGTCCGAAAGAATCTGACTGGTTGCTGCATCATCGGCATTGATTTCTCTATCCATGCAAAATACTGGGATTCCAGCTGTTTTGGCTTTTAGCACATTGGAAATCGAACCATCAGAATCGGTTGGATTCAACAAAATAGCATCATAACCCGAAGAAATTAGGTTTTCAAAATTGTCTGATTCAACCGCCGGATTGTTTTGAGAATCGAATATTTTAGCTTCATAGCCCAATTTCTCAGCATTTTTTGCTGCTGATTCGGCTAACATTACAAACCAAGGATTGTTTAAGGTAGAAACAACTACTGCAATTTTTTGCTTTTCATTTTTTTCTTTTGAAGAACATCCAAAAATAAAAACCAATGCTAATAGAACGAAAGAAATCTGTTTTATTTTCATAGTTTCAATAGGTTTAAAGCCGTTTTTTGTAATCCTTCGCCCGAAATTCCATAATGATTAAAAATTTCGATTTGCGAACCCGAAACGGTATGATCATCAGGAAATCCTACGATTTTGAATTTGTTAGTAAAGCCATTTTGGAACAATAAAGAAGCCACTGCTTCTCCAAGTCCGCCGTTGATGGAATGTTCTTCAACGGTAATAATTGGTTTTCCGGTAGTTGCTGTTGCTAATAATAATTCCGTATCCAAAGGTTTAATAGTGTGTAAACTGATTATTTTACAGGAAATGTTATGTTCTTTTTCTAGTAATTTTACGGCTTCGACACAAGGTAAAACAGCTTCACCAGTAGCAATAAATGTCAAATCATTTCCTTCCTGAATGATACGACCTTTACCAATTTTAAATTCCGAATGAGTGGAGTCTGATTGCAAATTGGCAGGCATTCCTTTTTTTCCAAAACGAATGTAAACAGGACTTTTCATTTCAGCAGCTGCTTTAATCGCTTGGGCAGTTTCAAAATTATCCGCTGGAGCAACAATACTAATATTATTGATGGCTCTCAAAACCGCAAAATCATGCAAACTGTGGTGCGTAGTTCCTAAAGCGCCATAACTGACACCCGCACTGATACCAATTAATTTCACAGGATTGTCTGAATAGGCTACGTCATTTTTAATTTGTTCCAATGCTCGAGCAGTCAAAAAACAAGCCGGAGAAACAGCAAATGCTTTTTTGCCCATACTGGCTAATCCTGCTGCAACACCCACTAGGTTTTGCTCAGCAATTCCCACTTCTACAATTTGGTCTGGATATTTTTGTCCAAAAGGCACTAGTTTTCCTGAACCACGAGAATCGCTCGTAACTACCATAATATCTCTGTCTGTGGCGGCTAAATTTTGCAGTACTTCTGAAAAAATCTCCAAATTTGCGACCGCTGTTGTTTTAATTTCTTCCATTATTTTAAAACGGTTTCAAGTTTTTGTAATTGTTCATCTAATTCCGTCATCGCCAGCTTGTATTGCTCTTCTGAAGGAACGCCATGATGCCATTTTAATACATTTTCCATATAACTGATTCCTTTTCCCTTGGTTGTATGAGCAATGATAAAGGTTGGTTTTCCTGCCACTAAGGGTAAATTATTGAATGTATTAGAAAGTTCTTCCAGATTATGTCCGTCAACGTGTTTTACTGCCCAACCAAAGGATTCCAGTTTTTGGTCAATAGGTTCTAAGCCCATCACATCAGCATTGGGAGCCGTAATTTGTAATTTGTTATAATCTAAAATAGCGCATAGATTGTCTAGTTTATAATGAGCAGCAAACATCATTGCTTCCCAGTTAGAACCTTCGGCCATTTCTCCATCACCCAGAACAGTGAAAACTTTTACAGCCGAATGGTCTTTTTTAGCAGCTAATGCAGCTCCGGCAGAAATAGGCAATCCGTGTCCAAGTCCGCCCGTATTTTGTTCAATACCAGGAATCGATTTTGTGGGATGTCCTATGTAAGGCGAGTTGTATTGGCACATAGTCAGCAAATCTTCTTCGGGAAAAAAGCCTTTGTCGGCTAAAACAACATACAATGCTTCCACACTATGACCTTTACTCTGGATAAATCGGTCTCTATCGTTAGAATCAAAATTCTCTGGAGAAACGTTCATTACATCATTGTACAATACATTCAAAATATCTAAAATAGACAAGCTTCCTCCAGTATGTCCTGCCTTAGCATGATAGATGTATTGAATTACTTTCTTTCTGCTCTCTATGGATTTTCGTTTTAATTCTTCTAGCTGCATTTTGTTTGTTTTTAGTGTTTGTAAACTTCCCAGCCCATGTAATTTCCTAGCGCTTCTTCTAGTATTGCGGCTGTTTTTGAAGCATTCATTACTACGTGGTGCTCGAATCCGTTTTTGCAAACGTATTGCATCAAACCTTGTAAATCTGGGATTTGAGCAACGGCTCTGTTTCCAAAAGTGTTTAATTCGTCGTTAGTTAATTCGCCTTCGCCAATATATACTTTGATAATTCCTTTAGGGTCATCGGTACTAATTCTACCATAAGTTAGAGGCATGGCTGGCGTTCTGCCGTCTAAGGCGCCATACGTGTTTTCTACACCTACAGTTGTTCCTAAGATAGGAGCAGTACTTAATGAAATATCTGGTAAGAATGATTTTGCCCAGTTGCCACAGTGGAATAAAACACATTTTTCAGGATCGTCGGCATAGTTGTTATTCCAATCTACTAAAGCACTTGGTGAACCCGAAGCCAATTGCATCGCATACATGCTCAAAGTTCCCGTTACATCTACTTCGCAAGCACTTGGCAACATATTTTCGCTCATGATACTCATGCTGGTACACACATTGCAACCGTAATTTTGCTGTAAAGAAGTCCAGCATTGAATAGCCGTAGCGTCTAAAGCATATTCTTCCATGAATTCTTTCAAAACCACATCTAATTTGGCAATTTGAAGCATTGCTTCGTTAGGCGTTTTTCCTTGAGCAACATAAGCGTTTATGGATTCCAAATGGCGTTTTACAGATTCGTCTTCAGCAGTTAATTTATTGGCTTTGCCTAAAATTTCAGATAAATCTACCGTAGTAACCGTAATACCGTTTCTTTGTAATATTTTTTCCGAATAACGAACCGTGTTAAAAGCTCCCGGTCTTGCTCCGATAGCCCCAATACGCACATTACGCATTCCTTTTACCACCCTACAAACAGCGGTAAAATCTATTAAATCTTTTTGGAAAATAGGATCCGACGGACTCATTACGTGCTGACTTGTCAGCGAATATTTGATTCCGTATTGGTACAAATTGTTGCAAACCGAGATTTTTCCACACCAGGAATCGCGTCTATTCACCACATTCATTTTTGTTAATTCATCAGGGTAAGCCTGAATTAAAACAGGAACATTTAGGTTGGCTAATTTTAGGGTATCAGCAACTCCTTTTTCATCTCCAAAATTAGGTAGTAAAACCAAAACGCCCATAATTTCGTCCTGGTGTTTTTTGAATAAATCAGCACATTTTTGCGCTTCTTTAAAAGTTTCTACACCGCCCAGCTTTGTTGCGGTGCTGTCTAATAAAATAGGTTTGATGTTTAGTTTTTCAAACACTTCAATAATTTCAGTTCTTGCTTTTTCGACTAAATTATCAGGAAAAAAATCTCTATTTCCTATAATTACTCCTAATGTTGATGTTGTCATTTTTATTTTTTTTTGTCTTTTTTTTGTCTTTTTTATTTTGAATCAGGCAACAATTACTTCAATTTCATTGTCCCGAAATACTTGTTTGTGTTTTTCTTCAATGGCATCATCGGTAATGATGTAATCGATTAAGGATAATGCGCCTAAACTGGCTAAAGCACTTTTACCCATTTTAGTGCTGTCTGCAACAAGATAAGTGACTTCTGCCGCTTCAATCATTGCTTTTTTTACCACTAAATCGCTAATACTAGGGTAGGTAAGTCCTGATTTTAAAGAAATTCCGGCTGTTGCCAAAAATAATTTTTGAACGTTTAAGCCTTTGAAAAAATCAGCTGCTTTTTGACCGGTTAACGATAAAGTTGGTGGTTTGAATTCGCCTCCGGTCATAATTACCTCAATATCAGGATCAGTTCCTAATAATAATGCAATATTTAAAGCATTGGTAATTACGGTAAGTTGTTTAAAGCCTTTTAGTTTTTTTGCTATTTCGGTAGTGGTAGAACCCGAATCCAGAATAATGGTATCTCCGTTTTCGATAAATTCCAGGCATTTTTGAGCAATAGCCGATTTTTGATCTAAATTTTCCTGACGTTGTAATGAAAAGCTTCTTACCTGATCTTCAACGTTTTTTATACTCGCTCCGCCGTGTTCTTTTAAAATTAGCCCCTCGCTTTCTAATTTCTCAAGATCCTGACGTATGGTAACTTCGGTAACTTTAAAAAGACGGGCTAGATTGATAACCTTTGCAAATCCGTCTTCTTTTAACAGATCTAATATTTTCTCCCTTCGTTGATTTGGCAACATATTTTGTTTTCTTTAGTGTTAGTGTAAAAACAAATATAAAAGAAAATAAACGAAAGTAAAAGAAAGTAAACGTTAATTTTTAATTGGAAGAAGTAAAATTTAAGAAGTAATTTGATTATTCGGAAAAAAAATGTCTTTTATTGAAATATTGTTATTAGATAAAAGGAACAGTTCGCTCCTACGGAGCTAAAAAAGGAAAAACATCCATTTCTACAAACAGAAAGTCCCGATGGGACTTTGACCAACTCCGCTAGGAGTGAAATGTTTGTAGAAATAATTAGCATTGCTAAAGTAAGCTCCATAGGAGCGGGCTGTTTAAAGTGTTGTTATGAATAGAAAAATATTTTCAAATTAAGTCAATTATCCAAATCTGTTGTAGCTGTTATGAGATGTTTTTTTTACGTTTCAAAAGTTATGTTTTTGATGAAAGCTCCGTTTGTAAAATCATCACTTCTAATTATAACTTTAGCTTCAATTATATTAGATTTCTTTTCTAATACAATAATGGATTGATGAAAAACATTTTCGCAAACTGAATTTTGTTTTAGAGTTATAGCAAACTTATTTTTTAATTGATTACGCTGAACAATAAATTCGGTTTTATTTTCTTCTGCGTCAATATGAAGGTTACTCAAAACAAAATTATCCAAATAGTTTATTGGTGAAAAATAGTTTTTTTGTTTTTGGCTATTTTCCGCTTTCTTTATTTCCCGTAAAAAATGTTCTTCTAATAAAATTGTATATTCTTCTGATTTTTTAATAAAGATTTCAATATCTAAATCAATTGATTTGTTTGATTTATTGATTAATTTTAAATCAAGATAGTTTACATTCCATTTATCCATTTCTTCACTAGAAGGTTTTCCAATATGTGGAACGATATCGATATCTTCTTGTCGATTTTTATATTTCTTTTTACTCTCGATTATGTCATCTAATTCTTTTCTTCCAATTTTGCTGGTTGAAGTTCCAACTCTAATAAATCCGTCTCCATATTTAAATTCGGTTTTGTCACTAATTGGATTTTTTATTTCTTTTTTAAACAAATATGGTCGATTATTGTTGGCAGATAGCCTAAAAAAGGAAATAGTTTTACCCTTGTAAATAAAATTATTATATTCAAAATTTATTTGAGGTTCAATATTTTCGTTAATAAACTGACGATATTTTGCTTCATCAGTTGGATTTTCAATTCCAAAAATATCTTTTGTTTTGTCCTGATTTTCTTTTATACCAATGATTATGTACTTTTCATCATCAGATAAGTGATTTGTAAATGCAGAAAAGTCTTTAAGAATTTCATTCTTTTTGGCATCTTTTCCTAAAATATATTCTGTTTTTTTGAAATCTACTTTGTGACTTTCGTTTTCATATTCAATTATTTCGATAACTTTTTGCACAATCTTTTTTTTTAAAATATCACATAACTCGCATATACTCGCTACAAAGTTGCGACAATTTACCTAATTGGGGGTGTATAGTCGCTATTGAATAATACATTTCTAATAAATATAGAAATAATATTTTTATTACAAAAAAGAGAAAGGGAATAATAGTAAAACCTTAAACCATCTTTTTAAGTTTGGGAATATCTTTAAGGATGATTTTTTTTCCTTTAATTTCAATGAGTCCTGATTTATTAAAATCGGATAATAGGCGAATACAGCTTTCGGTAGCGGTACCAATCATACTAGCAAGTTCGTCGCGGGTGAGTTGGATTTTTAGCGTTTCGTCTTCATTTTTTCCAAAAGTATCCTGAAGATAAAGCAAGGTTTCGGCAAGGCGTTCTTTTACGGTTTTTTGAGCCATATTGACCATTTGGCTGTCTGATTCTTTCAAATCGCCACAAATGGTTTTCATAACATTCATAGAAAACTGATTGTTTTTATCAAAGAACCCCATGATTTCGTTTTTTGGAACAAAACATACTTGCATATCTTCGAGCGCAACGGCAGTTAAGTTTACGGGTTCGTCGCTTATCATGGAGCGTTGTCCTAAAAGTTCTCCTTTGGTCACCAATTTTACAATATGATCTTTCCCATTCGGACTCAGTTTAGTGAGTTTGCAAACACCGTCTTTGATACAAAAAATACCATTTACATTTTCTCCTTCTTCAAAAATAACTTCTCCTTTTTTTACCAAACGAGACGTCTTGCACTCGGCAAGTTTTACTAATTCGTCTTTGTTTAGTGCTTTTAAAGAACTAAATTCCCTAACGATACATTGTTCGCATTTACTCATTTTAGAAAGTTTTTTTTGTAGTGTAAAATTAATCATTTATATGACATATATCATATTCTGCCTAAGATTCATTCAGGAGCTTTGCATTAGGTAAAATGAGCAAAGTTATGGACACACAAAACTGTTTCCATTGTGGTTTAGATATTGTAAAAGAAGCTGAAATTATTTTTGACGAAAAAACATTTTGTTGCAACGGTTGTAAAACGGTTTACGAAATTTTTAGTCTCAATGATTTGACTTCTTATTATGATTTCGCAAAATCACCTGGAGCAACTCCGCAGGAAAATAAAGGTAAATATGATTTTTTAGACAATGAAAATATTGTTTCGAAATTATTGGAATTTCAAGAGGCTACAACCGCTATTGTTTCACTTAGCATTCCTCATATACATTGTAGTTCGTGTATTTGGATTCTGGAAAATTTACAACGCCTTCAAAAAGGAATAAACACTTCTCAGGTTAATTTCCCAGAGAAAAAAGTCCGTATTACTTATAATTCGGAAGAAGTTTCGCTGAGTGAAATTGTGAATTTGCTGAATTCTATTGGTTACGAACCTTACATCAGTTTAGAAAATTACGAAACTCAAAAACAAAATATCGACAGGAGTTTGACTTACAAACTGGGTGTTGCTTTCTTTTGTTTTGGAAACATCATGCTGCTTTCGTTTCCCGAATATTTTGAGGTAAAAGAATTTTGGCTGGACAATTACAAACCGTTTTTCAGGTGGTTAATTTTTGCATTGGCATTGCCGTCTTTCTTTTATTCCGCCAGCGGATATTATGTTTCGGCTTATAAAAGCATGAAATCCGGAATGCTCAATATTGATATTCCCATCGCTTTAGGAATTATCGTGATGTTTATTCGAAGTCTGGTCGATATTGTTTTCGATTATGGTCCAGGATTTTTTGATAGCTTGACCAGCTTAATTTTCTTCATGCTTTTGGGTAAAATGTTTCAAATTAAAACCTATAGTTTTTTAAGTTTCGAAAGAGACTTTAAATCCTATTTTCCAGTTGCTGTTACTCGAATAAACACCGATTTCTCCGAAGAAAGCATTGCAATTTATGATGTTCAAAAAGGCGATCGATTACTGATAAGAAATCAGGAATTAATTCCCGTTGACGGAATTTTAATAAGCGAAAAAGCTGCTGTCGATTACAGTTTTGTAACAGGAGAAGCCATCCCGATAAACAAGAATTCAGGGGATAAAATATTTGCAGGAGGAAAACAAATAGGGAAAGTGATTGAGATGGAAGTATTGTTTTCGGTTTCACAAAGTTATTTGACGCAATTGTGGAGCAATGATGTGTTTCAGAAAAATGTAGAGCAAAAGCACAAAAGCATTACCGACAGTATTTCAAGATATTTCACACCTATATTATTATTGATTGCTTTTGTGGGATTTGGCTATTGGATTTTTATTGATGCTAATACCGCTTTTAATGTTTTTACGGCGGTATTAATCGTGGCTTGCCCATGTGCATTGGCTTTGACCGCGCCTTTTACTTTAGGCAATGTATTGCGAATTGTTGGAAAGCAAAAGTTTTATCTCAAAAATGCTTTGGTCATCGAACAATTAGCAAAAGTTGATACGCTGGTTTTTGATAAAACAGGAACCATTACCACCAATAAAAAATCGAATATTTCTTATGAAGGGAAAGCACTTTCTGAGGGGAATTTAATTCGGATAAAATCAGTGCTTCGAGGTTCTAATCATCCTTTAAGCCGAATGTTGTATGATTTTTTGCCAAATGGATCAACAGTAAATATCAATGAGTTTGAAGAAATTACAGGAAAAGGTATTCAGGCAAAAGTGGTCGATAGTTTTATCAAAATAGGTTCGGCTGCATTTACAGGAAAAACAGAGGAAAAGACTGTTTTGCAGACGTCTGTTCATATCCAGATTAACAATGAATATTACGGGAAATATGTTTTTAAAAATCAATATCGCGAAGGTTTAGAAAAACTTTTTAAAAGCCTGAAAAATAATTACCAAATCAAAGTATTGTCAGGTGATAATGCAGGTGAAAAAGCCGCTTTAGAACAACTTTTGCCTAAAGGAACGGAACTTATTTTTAATCAAAAACCAGAACAAAAGCTGGAATTTATCAAACAATTGCAAGATTCAGGAAAAAATGTAATGATGGTGGGCGATGGTTTGAATGATGCCGGAGCTTTGGCACAGAGCAATGTAGGGATTTCAATTTCTGAAAATGTAAATGTTTTTTCACCTGCCTGCGATGCCATTTTAGAAGCCAGTCAGTTCCAAAAACTGAATTATTTCCTGAAACTTTCTAAAAAAGCGATGCTAGTGATCAAGATGAGTTTTGGTTTATCCTTACTCTATAATGTGGTGGGGTTGACTTTTGCAATAACAGGCAATTTAGAACCTCTGGTAGCAGCAATCATAATGCCTTTAAGTACCATAACCATTGTGAGTTTTGTTACGGTAATGAGTAATTATTATGCGAGGAAGTTGGGAGCTAGAAGTTAGGAGTTGGAAGATGGGAGAGGGAAGTCGGAAGATGGAAGTGAGTAAATTTCTTTTTCCACCCTTTAGGGAGGGGAAAGAAAAAGAAATTTAAGTCCAAAGCATGATAAATGTCATAGAATTCCCGATGCTGGGAATCTAATTTTGGAGTATAAAATTTAAGGTATGAGTGTCATTTATTTATTAATCACCATTAGCATTTTTGTTGCAGTTGGCTTTTTTATCGCTTTTGTTATTGCAGTAAAAAGCGGACAATATGACGACGATTATACGCCCTCGGTCAGAATGTTGTTTGACGATGAAATTTCGAAGAAAAAAACTATTCAGAAGGCAGAAAGCTCAGAAAGCAGAATTCAGAAAATAGAGGCTGAAGTATAAAAACGAACAGAAAAAAATAATCATTTTAATTTTAATATATGGAAATGCAGCAGTTTTATTATGACAACAAAATTGTTAAGAAGTTTATTTATGCTACCATTGTTTTCGGGGTAGTAGGAATGGCAGTTGGGCTTTTATTAGCAATCTTATTTTTATTCCCTAACCTGACTGATGGAGTTTCCTGGTTGAGTTTTGGCCGATTAAGACCTTTGCATACCAATGCAGTTATTTTTGCATTTGTGGGAAATGCTATGTTTGCCGGGATTTATTATTCTTTGCAACGATTGCTAAAAGCAAGGATGTTTAGTGATTTTTTGAGTAATCTTAATTTTTGGGGTTGGCAATTAATTATTGTGGCTGCAGCGATTTCATTACCATTAGGCTACAGCACCTCTAAAGAATATGCCGAATTAGAATGGCCTATAGACATTGCAATTGCTTTGATTTGGGTGGTTTTTGGAATCAATATGATTGGAACCATTATCAAAAGAAGAGAACGCCATCTATATGTTGCCATTTGGTTTTACCTCGCCACTTTTGTTACAGTAGCGGTATTGCATATCTTTAATAGTTTAGCTTTGCCTGTTTCACCAATGAAAAGCTATTCTGTTTATGCAGGAGTTCAGGATGCTTTGGTGCAATGGTGGTACGGACACAATGCGGTTGCTTTTTTTCTGACTACACCTTTTTTAGGATTGATGTATTATTTTATTCCAAAGGCAGCTAATCGTCCGGTGTATTCTTACCGATTGTCTATTGTTCACTTTTGGTCTTTAATATTCTTATATATCTGGGCAGGGCCACATCATTTATTGTATTCTGCTTTGCCTAACTGGGCACAGAATTTAGGAGTCGTTTTTTCCATTATGTTGATTGCACCGTCTTGGGGAGGAATGATAAATGGATTGTTGACGTTGCGTGGTGCTTGGGATAAAGTGCGTACTGAACCTGTGTTGAAATTCTTTGTAGTAGCCATTACAGGTTACGGAATGGCCACTTTTGAAGGCCCAATGTTGTCACTAAAAAATGTAAATGCTATAGCGCATTTCACCGATTGGATTATTGCTCACGTTCACGTAGGAGCTTTGGCCTGGAATGGATTCATGGCTTTTGGTGTGATTTATTGGTTGATGCCCCGAATGACAAAAGGTCCTCTATACTCTCTTAAATTGGCTAATGTTCACTTTTGGTTAGGGACTTTAGGAATCATTCTTTATACGTTACCATTATACGTTGCTGGTTTCTTACAAGCGTCTATGTGGAAACAATTCAATCCTGATGGAACGTTGACTTATGGAAACTTCTTAGAAACGGTAACTCAAATTATGCCCATGTACTGGATGCGAGCGGCAGGAGGAACATTATATATTATTGGAATGTTCATTTTAGTTTATAATATTTATAAAACAGTTCGATTAAATGATGCTGTTGAAGATGAATTAGCCGAAGCTCCAGCGTTACAAAAAATCAGCAGCGGAAGAATTAAAGGAGAAAAATTCCATCCTTGGTTAGAAAGAAAACCTATTCAATTGACCATTTTGGCTACTGTAGCTATTTTGATTGGAGGGATTATCCAAATTGTGCCTACCATCATGGTGAAATCAAATATTCCAACAATTTCAAGTGTAAAACCCTATACGCCATTAGAACTCGAAGGACGTGATTTATACATCCGTGAAGGTTGTGTGGGCTGTCACTCTCAAATGGTTCGTCCGTTTAGAAGTGAGGTAGAACGTTATGGACCACAATCTAAAGCAGGAGAATTTGTCTATGATCATCCCTTCCTTTGGGGATCAAAACGAACCGGTCCTGATTTGCTAAGAGTTGGTGGAAAATACAATGACAACTGGCATTTTAACCACATGTGGTCACCACAAAGTACTTCTGCAGGATCCATTATGCCAGGTTACAAATGGTTGTTTGACAATAAGGCTTTGGATATTTCAGACATCGAAGCAAAAATGAAAGTCATGAGAACCTTAGGTGTTCCTTATACTGATGCTGAGATTGCCAATGCTGAAAAAGCAATAAAAGAACAATCTAAAGGAATTGAAAACAATTTGCATGCTGACCCTGATTTTGTAAAAAGTTACGAAGAAAGTAAAAAGAAAGCAGCCGCCAGAGGTGAAGCCTTTGTGCCAATGCAAGACAGAGAAATTGTAGCCCTGATTGCTTACATCCAAAGATTAGGAACTGATATTAAAGTGAAAAAATAATTTGAAGATACTGAGAGGCTAAGGTTCTAAGTTGCTAAGATTTGGTATTACAAAAACTTAGAGCCTAAATTTCTCAGAATCTCAATAACTTAAAAAGAAAAAAAAATGTTTGAACAAATAAAACACAATATGGAAACGATTGCGGGAGTATCGATATATCCAATACTCTCATTATTGATTTTCTTTTTCTTCTTCGTGGGATTAGGATTTTGGGTGTTCTTCTATAAGAAAGAGAAAATTAAGGAGTTGAGCGAAATTCCGTTGAATGACACCAAAAAAGTAGAATAGTAAAACTATAGAAGATGAAAAAATTAATTCCAGCATATCTTAGAGTACCCGTATTTTTCTTTATCATTTTCGGTATGATAGAATATTTTATCGATTCTGGTGACCGACCTGCATTTATAAAATTCCCAATGGTTAATGTCATTCTATTGGTTGTTTTAGTGTTGTTAATTGCAGTCGAAATCGTCATAAGTGCCGCTGATGCAATTGTGTACCAAATTTTACCTGAGGAAGAAAAAGCAAGATTAGCTGCCGAGGAAAATTTGAAATTAACAGAAAAACCTTGGTTTAAAAACCTAATGAGCAAGTTAACACGAACAGTTCCCATTGAAAATGAAGCTAGTTTGTTGTTGAATCATGATTATGACGGTATCAAAGAATTAGACAATAATTTACCGCCTTGGTGGGTGTATTTGTTTTATGCTTGTATTGGATTTGCGGCGGTTTACTTAGTTCGTTTTGAAATTCTTGGAGCAGACAATCAGGAAATGGAATTGAAAAAAGAATTGGCTCAAGCCAAAATTGAAGTAGCGGAATACATGAAAAACGCTCCCGATTTGATGGATGAAAAAACAGTTACCCAACTGACGGAAGCATCAGATTTAGTAATAGGAAAGACCCTTTTTGAAAATAATTGTGCGGCTTGTCACAGAGCCGATGGAGGTGGGCAAATTGGTCCCAACTTAACAGATGACAATTGGATTTTGGGTGGCGGAATCAAAAATATATTTCATACCATTTCTAATGGAGGTAGGGATGGAAAAGGGATGATTTCCTGGAAAGGAACGCTGAAACCGAAAGAAATTCAGAAAATAGCTAGTTACATTATGTCTTTAAGAGGAAGCAATCCTAAAGATGCCAAAGCTTCAGAAGGCGAAATTTGGGAGGAAAAAGCTTCAATTGCCGAAGTAAAATAATAAAAGTTATTACAAACCATTAAGGAATTAAGAATTATTAAGTTCTAGCTTAATCTTCTTAACTTTCTTAATGGTAAAAAAAAGATAAAAAATGTCAAAGTTAGCCGACGAAGCTTTTAGAGATACCATTGGAACGATTGACAATGAAGGAAAAAGGAAATTTATTTATCCTAAAAAACCTTTGGGCAAGTTTTATAAGTATAGAAAATGGATTAGTTATTTTCTATTATTGATTTTAATAGCCAATCCGTTTTTAAAAATAAATGGTAATCAGTTCATGATGTTTAACATTCTGGAACGTCGCTTTAACATTTTTGGTTTCCCCTTTTGGCCTCAGGATTTTTATCTCGTGGTGCTTTTTATGATTATTGGGGTGGTGTTTGTGATTTTGTTTACCGTAATTTTTGGACGTATTTTTTGTGGTTGGATTTGTCCACAAACGATATTCTTGGAAATGGTTTTTCGAAGAATTGAATATTGGATAGAAGGCGATAGAGGTGCTCAAATTCGTTTAGAAAAACAAGAATGGAATACCGAAAAAATCAGAAAAAAAGGGTTGAAATGGACCGTGTTTTTGCTGATTTCTTTTGGCATAGCCAATGTCTTTCTGGCTTATTTAATAGGAAGTGACGCTTTATTTGAAATGATTGGAGACAATCCGGCTAACCATTTAAAGACTCTGATTTCGTTATTTATTTTTACGGGAGTCTTCTATTTTATTTTTGTCTGGTTTCGGGAGCAGGTTTGTATTATTGCTTGTCCTTACGGCAGGTTGCAAGGCGTACTTTTAGATAATAAATCGATTAATGTAGCCTATGATTTTGTTCGTGGCGAAAAAGAAGAAGGTCGCGCTAAATTCAATAAAAAAGAAGATAGAACGCTAAGTAGAAAAGGCGATTGTATTGATTGCAGGCAATGTGTCAATGTATGTCCTACCGGAATTGACATTCGCAACGGAACTCAGTTGGAATGTGTCAATTGTACCGCTTGCATTGATGAATGTGATGCTATAATGGAAAGTGTTGGCTATCCTAAAGGTTTGATTCGATATGCATCTGAAGATGAAATTGAGAAAAAAGCGCCTTTTAAATTCACAGCCAGAATGAAAGGTTACACTGCCGTTTTAATCATTTTGATTGGAATGTTAATTGGCTTGTTGTTTTTACGTACCGATGTGGAAGCGCTTATTTTACGATTACCAGGTCAGCTTTATGAACACAAAGGCGAAAATATTAGCAATGTGTTTACGTATAAAGTTATCAATAAAACCAATAATGATTTTAATGCCATTCAGTTTAGGTTAATTGGCATAAAAGGTACTTTAAAAGTAGTGGGAGGCCAAACTTTAAAAGTACCTAAACAAGGAATGAGCAGCGGAACTTTGTTTATTGAAATCAATAAATATTTGTTAGAAAACGACAAAACCAAATTAAAAATAGAAGTTTACAACGGCGATAAAAAAATAGAGACCACGACTACGAGTTTCTTAAGTCCGAGAACTTTCGATTGATCCCCTATAGCCTCCGAAGAGGGAATATTTATAGGAGATAAAAGAAATATATTTTAATGCAATACATAGAAAATATGACAACAAATAATTTAAAAGATTCAAATACTTCGGTGGGAGTTCCCTCTTTGGGGGCTAGGGGGATTAAAATCAATTGGGGAACTGGAATCGTTATTGCCATTGCATTGTTTATGAGTTTTATATTGTATTTTGTAATTAAAGTACAATCTAATGCTAAGTATGACAATGAGTTGGTAGTAGAAGAATATTACAAGTATGATGCTCGTTTTCAGGAAGAAATGGAACGCGTTCAAAATGCTCAGGATTTAAAACAAAAACCAATCATTACTTTAACCAACCCAGGAATTACAATCGTTTTTCCAGAACCGTTTGTTCCCAATCAAATTACAGGAAAAGTGTCCCTTTACCGACCGTCTAACAAAAAATTAGATTTCGATACTCCGATTTCGTTGTCTAATCCAACTTTGCTCATACCTAAATCAAAATTGGTAGGCGGTCAATGGGACATTAACATGGAATGGCAATATAATGGAAAAAAGTATTTGACTAAAGAATCTATTTATATTCGGTAAAAGTTATGGGTTAAGAGTTATAAGTTAGGGTTGCCTGTTATCTGTTATTAAATAATAATGTTCTAACTCCTAACTCCCAGCTTCAAACTCCCAGCTTCCCACTTCTAACTTCAAAAAAAATGCTCTACACCGCTTTACTATTCGGACTCATAAGTAGCTTTCACTGCATCGGAATGTGCGGTGCAATTGCTATGATGTTGCCAGTAGATAGAAGCAATCCTGCAAAGAAAGTAACGCAAATTATAACTTATCATTTAGGACGAATAACAGCTTATGCAACAATTGGTTTTATTTTTGGTTTGCTGGGCAAAGGATTTTTTATGGCTGGAATACAGCAAAAGCTGTCCATTATTATTGGAATATTGATGATTGTAGCGATTGTAATTCCCGAGAAAGTATTTGCTCAATATAATTTTTCAAAACCTATTTTTAGATTGATTTCAAGAATGAAACAAGTTTTAGGAAGTCAGTTTAAAAAGAAATCTTATCAATCGCTTTTTACAATTGGATTGTTGAATGGTTTTTTACCCTGCGGAATGGTGTATGTTGCCTTATTTGGAGCCATTGCTATGCAGAGTACGAGTTTAGGTATTTTGTATATGGTTTTATTTGGATTAGGAACTATACCGTTGATGAGTAGTGTGGTGTATATCAATTCGATGTTGACTGTTCCAATGAGAAACAAAATACAAAAAACAATTCCTTACGTGGTAGTTTTAATAGGAGTATTGTTTATACTGAGAGGATTAGGACTCGGAATTCCTTATGTTTCCCCCACTACAATGAGTTTGTTTGTTCAGGCAAATCCTAATTGTCATTAGGAGATTTTAGTTTTAAGTAGTAGAAAAAGCTGTTTTGCATATTGTGAAACAGCTTTTTTGATTTCATCCGTTGAATGGAATGTTTTGGGTACTTGACGAAGAAGCAGATTCGAAGAACTAAACTGTATGCCACCACTGAGCTTGATAAGAAGCACAAAGCTTCATAAACACTGAACCCGATTTTTGCCATGCTGTTAGCTGTTTGCCATCTCTCTATATCCACTATTTTACTATTGTGGGAGGTAAGCTGCTTGCTTGAAGGTGATGCCAAATAGGAATATTATTTGCTGAAATTTTTAGAACCTTCGAAAGGTTTTTAGAAAACTCAACTTCTATGGTATCTGATAAAATACCGTTCCAGTGAACAATCGTTTTAGATTTAGAATTGAAAACTTTTAGATTTGATTCTAAATTTAATATGTATAACTCGTTGTATCGGTGTTTTATAATTTTATAATTTTTAGAAGTTTCCTTTCCTTCATATGTTAGATGTTCTAGTGAAATATTTTCCTCTGAGAAATGTATTGAATTATTCGGACTTAGTAAATCATTACCATTAGTGTCTTTGACAGACAACACAATGTTGTTCACTATTGGTCCTTCACTGAGTTCGTAATTATCATTGTCCTTTGAACAAGAAAAAAGCGCAAAACATACGCACAAGTTTAATAAGATATATTTTTTAACTTTCAAATTTTTCATAACTTAATATTTAATTATTCTTTAACTCCATAATTTTTGAATTTTCCGTTTAGCTTACAGCTAACTCATTTATAGGAGCCATTTAATGGCTTCAATCTACCCAATTTCAGCTGTATAGTCGCTATTGTATAGTGTATTTTTAACAAATATAGAAATAATATTTTTATTACAAATCATTAAAATAACTTTTGTTCGTTGACTACTTTTCGTACTAATGTAGGTGTGAATTATGCAGTTATTGTTGGAAATCATGTAAGCTAGCTTTATAATTCAAGAGTAACTTTACAAATATTAGAAATAATAATTGGACATAGAATTCAATTACAAAATAAATATTTAAAAAGTACACACTATGAAAACAGCAAATAAAGGTTTCAACTTAACTATTCCTGTAAATAATTTTGAATTATCTTATGATGACCTTGGAGAAGGAAATGTTCCAATTATCTTTCTACACGGTTTCCCTTTTGATAAATCGATGTGGCAAGGACAATTGGATTTTTTAAAATCAGCTTATCGTGTAATTACTGTTGATATTAGAGGATTTGGTAAATCAACTGATGAGAAATCACCACTAAGTATTAATTTGTTTGCTGAAGATTTAATAGCCTTTATGGACGAGTTAGAAATTCAAAAAGCAATTGTTTGTGGTTTGTCTATGGGTGGATTTATAACTTTAAATGCGCACGAACGATTTCCTGATCGCTTTGAAGCATTGATTTTAGCGGATACACAATGCATCGCCGATACTCCTGAAGTAAAAGAAAAACGTTATGAGGCCATTAGTGAAATAGAGGTTAACGGAGTTGCGAATTTTAATGAAGGCTTTATTAAAAAAGTTTTCCATGAAGATTCATTCACAAACAAAAAGGAATTGGTAGAAGAATTGAGAAGTGTTGTGTTTTCTAATTCGGAACACATTATCCAACAAGGATTGGTAGCGCTTGCTGAACGTTCCGAAACTTGTTCTACTTTGGATAAAATAAATATTCCAACATTAATTATCTGCGGAAGAGAAGATATTGTAACACCATTAACTGAATCAGAAGCGATGAAAGAATCTATTAAAGGAGCAACATTACAAGTTATAGAAAATGCAGGTCATGTTTCTAATTTAGAACAACCCGACGAATTCAATAAACATCTTTTGGATTTTTTAACTCCTTTAAATGTGGTTAATATTAAAGGTTTCAAAGTAGATTAAGCTAAATCTATTATAAATTATTGTCAAAAAACAAACCTCGTTTAAATAGTCATAAACAAGGTTTGTTTTTTATTTTAAACCGTCATCGAAAACAAAGCTGTTTCGGGAGCTTTTCGTTTTAGGTGTAAATCAAATGCCATACAAATATTTCTAACGTAGGCTTTGCCTTTATCGGTTACTTGAACTCCGTTTTCTTTAATTATCAGAATAGCATCATTTTCCATTTCTCGAAGTTGTTCTAAAACTCTGGGGATTTCTTTGAAATGAGTTGAGCTATTGTCCCAACTGGTTTCAAATTGGCACATTAAATTCAAAATATGTTTCCTGATGATGATATCTTCATCGGTTAATAAATGTCCTCTAAAAATAGGTAATTTATCCCATTCTAAAAGTTGGTAATAATCAGTTAGGCTTTTTTCATTTTGGGCAAAACTATACCAACTATCGCTGATAGAGGAAACGCCTAAACCAATCATCAATTTGGTTTTAGAAGAACTGTAGCCCATAAAATTACGATGCAATTTACCATTTTTAAAAGATTGGTACAAACTATCGGTTTTTAAGGCAAAATGATCCATTCCTATTTCATGATAACCATTTTTTAGTAATAATTCTTTGCCTACCTGGTACAAAATTCTCTTTTCATTGTCTTTAGGAATGTCTTCGTCTTTAAAACCGCGCTGTCCATTTCCTTTTATCCACGGTACATGAGCATAGCTGTAAAAAGCCAATCGGTCGGGTTGTAATGATTTTGTTTTTTCGATAGTATCTACAACATCTTCAATTTTTTGAAATGGCAATCCAAAAATAATATCGTGACCAATCGAGGTATAACCAATTGCTCTAGCCCAAAAAGTTACTTTGGCAACATTATGAAAAGCCTGCTCGCGATGAATGGCTTTTTGGACTTTTTCGGAATAATCCTGAACGCCGAAACTCACTCTTCTAAAACCTAAATCGTAAAGTTTTTGCAAGTGAGCATGAGTAGTATTGTTAGGATGTCCTTCAAAACTAAATTCATAATTCTCCGCTTTATTGGCATAAGCAAAAATGCCATTAATCAAATCTTCTAAATTTTTTGTCGAAAAAAATGTAGGTGTTCCTCCGCCCAAATGGATTTCTTTAATGATTGGTTTTTCGTCAAAAAGTTGGCTATACAAACGCCATTCTTTTAAAATTGCCTGAATATAAGGCGATTCTACACTATGATTCTTGGTGATTCGTTTGGTGCAGCCACAAAAAGTACACAGACTTTCGCAAAACGGAAGATGAATATACAAACTGATTCCTTCGGCTGAATTACTTTCTATAAATGATTTTTTGAAAGACGAAACCCAATCTTCGTATGAAAACTCAGCTTCATTCCAGTACGGAACAGTGGGATAACTGGTATATCGAGGGCCTGGAACATTGTATTTTTGAATCAAAGAATTTTTCATGACAGTCTAATTTTATCATTCAAAAATAAATCGATTTGAATCGATTTGAAATGATAATTATCATGAAAGAAGAAAGAGATTAGAAAGCAGAAAGCAGACTTCATTAGGCAGACAAACAGTAAAAAAAGCGATTTTCAAAACTGAAAATCGCTTTTTTTATAAATCTGAAATCTATTTTTTTCTTTCTGAAAACTGCTTTCTGCTTTCTGAAATCTTTATTATTCTTGATTGAGGTTTCTAAGTTGTTTTAGCTTTTCTTTCCAGGTATCTAAACTTTCTTTGTGGATAGCAATGTTTTTTCGAACTTCTAGAACAATAGAATTTTCTTTTTTAGCATTTCTGGTGTTGGCAAAAAACTGAATGTTATTTTCTAATTGGAAAATTTCGTTTTGCAATTCTTCAATTTTGCGAATAATAAAAATCTTTTCGTTTTCTAGTTTTCTGCTGTCGTTACTTTCGGAAAGATTTTCGATTTTGTTAGCAAAACGCATCATATCCGAATCTTTTTTGCTCAAACTTAATTTGTCAAAAAGAGCATCTAATATTTTGTTGAATTTACCTTCAATATGCCTTCTGGTAAAAGGAACTTTTCCTAAGTTTTTCCAGTTTTCAATATGCTGTTTTATGGCATCCAAATCGGCTTTGTGTTCACCAATTAACTGAAATTCTTTTATAGATTCAAGGTAGGCTTTCTTTTTATCAAAAGCTTCCATTTCTTCTGCATTGTGCTCACTTTTTTGGTCTTTTAGGCGATCAAAATAATGATTACAAGCCGCTTTGAATTCAGCCCAAACTTTATCAGAATATTTTCTAGGTACATGACCTATTTTTTTCCAGTCTTCCTGAATTTGCTTCATGGTTGCAGTCGTTGCTGCAAAATCTTCGCTGTCTTTCAGTTCGTTTGCTTTGGCTACTAAGGCATTTTTCTTGTTTAAATTTTCGTTTTGTTCCTTTTTGATGTCTTTGTAAAAAGAATTTTTAAAGGTATTGAAATTTCTAACAGCGGTTTTAAATGCTGCCCAAGTTGCCTCATTTACATCAGCAGGAACTTTTCCAGCAGAGAAAAAAGCTTCTCTTAAAGCTTCTACTTTTTCTATTTGAACCAACCATTGCGAATGTGCATTTACTTTGATAGTGCCTAATTCTTCAATTTGAGCAATAATTGCATTCTTCTTTTCAAGATTTTCCTGCTCAGTTCCTCTCATTTTTTCGAAAAGAACTTCGCGTTTGTCGTGCATTTTTTTAGTTAAATCACTAAATTGATTCCAAATTTCATCACGAAATTCTCTGGAAACAGGACCAATGTCTTCTTTCCAGATGCGGTGTAAATCTTGTAATTCTCTGAACGCTTTGTTAATATCCTGCTCCTGAAGCAATTCTTCAACACGTACAATAATTTTTTGTTTTAGCTCTAAATTGTGTTTAAAGTCTAAATCTCTGGCTTCTCTATCAAGGTGCAAATAATCGTAAAAATTCTCTACATGAAAATGATAGTTGTTCCAAACGTGGTTGTATTTGTCTTTTGGGATAGCACCTGCATTTTTCCAACGCTCTCTTAATTCGTTGAAATGTTTTAGGGTATCCTTGATATTTTCATTCGGATTAATCAGTTCTTTTAGTTCTTCAACTATAGCTAGTCGCGTTTCTAAATTGGTCTTTAAGTTGTTTTGTAAACTCTTAAAATGGGTGTTTTTATTGTCTTTATATAAAGTATAAAACTGATCAAATTTTGATTTTAAAGGGAAATGATACTGAAATTCTTCGGTAGTTTCTGGATTTTCGGCATGGAATTCTTCTTTTTTCTCTTCAATAAAATGATTGTATTTAGATAAAAAAGCTTTTTTGATTTCCTCAACATGGTCACGTATCGACATGACTTTTTCATTAGAAACCAGTTTTTGCAATTCATCAACAAGTGCTTCCATTGACAAAGTATCATAATCCAGCATCGGAATTTCATGACGCTCTTTTAAGGTTTCGTCTTCATTTTCTTCAGCATTTGATTCTTCAATTTCGTTTAAAGCTTGTTGATTTTTAGAAATTTTAGTTTCTTCAACAGCTTGTTCTAAAGCTTCATTATTAGCCTGAACATCAGTTGTTGAGTTTCCATCTGTCTCGTTTTTTGGTTGCGACAGGTTATCATTCGTTTCTTCTAACATTTTTTTTAAATGTTTAAGGGTTCTGTTTAATTGGTTAAATCGATGGGGAAAGATAGTAAAGGTCTACTGAAAATCAAAATAATTCCCTTATTTATACTTTTTTTAGTTAAAAAAAGTATTGTTTTTTTAAGAAAATAAGATTTTATTTTTTAGGTATTTAGACTTGTTTATCAAACCATATAAGAGATATAATCTAATAATTAAACTTATATGTTTTTAAAATTATTCTCTAACAATCGTTCTAAAAGTCAAGTTAATTCTAAGGTTATTTATTTTTTTAGTAGGAGGAAGGCGGTGTAACCAATGGGTTTGCGTTTCGTCTTTCATGACTAAAAGACTTCCATGTTCCAAGATTAAAGAAACCGTTTCTTTGGTTGTTTTGTGTTTAAAAGCAAATTTCCTTTCGGCTCCAAAACTGATTGATGCAATAGCTCCATTTTTTTTCAAATCTTTTTCGCCATCGCTGTGCCAAGCCATACCCTCATTGCCGTCATGATATAAATTAAGTAAACAAGAATTATACGTTTCGGCAGTTTTTTCTTCTATCAAACGTTTTAATGCTTCCAATTCCGGAGTCCAATGCAGTGCTTCTTTAGTAATTTTAGAATAGCTGTATTTAAAATTGGTATCGCCATACCAAGCTACTTTTCGTTTGGTCGTAATGATTTGTCCAAAGATAATTGCCTGGTCATTTTTCCATTCGATGGTTTCTAATAAGCGATTGAAATAAAATGCTGCGTTAGAATAATCCATGATTTTTCCATAGTACAGCACCGTTCCGTCTTTAGGCAAAAGGTTAGTGTTTTGGTCAAATTCAGTACTAAATAAATTCATGTTTTTTCTTTAAAAAAGCAATAAGTAAAACGCTTAATTTTGACGGTAAACTTCGATTTGTTTTTTAGACAATCGCTGTTGCAACCAGAGCATCATCTTGTTTTTTTCGGCTTTTTCAATATCTTTTTTGCTTTCATAAACCAGAACAGGAACTACTTTAAGGCTGTCAGTGTTTTCATTAAAAACATGATTTGAAATAGAGATGTTGTCTATGTTGGGGAATAAAATTTTCATTTCAGCCAGTAACTCTGTATTGTCAAAATAGTTCTCTTTTATTTGTTTTTTTAAATTTAAAATTGTGATGTCTTTTTGGCTTAAAGCCGATTTATTAAAGTTGATTTCGTTTAAAATATCACTTTTTAAATCGGTGGTGTCTTGTTTAATTATCAGTTTTGTGTTGTTTAATTCATAGTCTTTAAGACTGTTATTTAGTTCTTTAATTTCGGCATCACTAAAACGTTTGGAAAGAAAACCTAATTCTAAAATTTTTGGGTTTTTATTGAATTGCGTTTTTTGGTATACAATGGTCATGCCTTTGTTTACAAATTCTCTATCGGTAAAAACAGTAATTTGTTGTTTGTACTTTTTTTCTTCAAATAATTGGTAAGCAAAATAAATACTTGGAAGTATAAAAATGATTAATAAACTACTAATAAAATATTGTACTTTTTTCTGCATTTTTTCATCCAGTTGTTTTTTGATAGGATAGGATAAAAATTTGACAATAAAAAAAGTTGAAATACAGATAAAAATACAGTTGATGGAGTACAGGTACATTGCTCCAAAAAAGAATTTAAAATTACCAGTAGCTACACCATATCCAGCGGTACACAGCGGAGGCATTAAAGCTGTTGCAATAGCAACTCCAGGAATAGGATTTCCTTTTTCGACCCTAGTTATAGCAATAGCTCCAACTAAACCACCAGAAAAAGCAATGATGATGTCATAAATATTAGGAGATGTTCTAGACAAAAGTTCGGGCTGGGTTTCCTTAAACGGACTGATATAGAAATAAATAGTAGAAACTACTAAGCCCACTATGGTGGCTACTAAGAGATTTTTTAAGGATCTTTTTAGTAATTCAAAATCATATATCCCAAGTCCGAAACCTGCTCCAATGATAGGTCCCATCAAAGGAGAAATAAGCATCGCACCAATAATTACAGCCGTCGAATTGACATTTAAACCTACAGACGCTACTACAATAGCACAGGCTAAAATCCATAAATTAGAACCTCTAAACGAGATATTCGATTTTACATTAACTAAAACTTTAGCCTTGTCTTCTTCGCCTTTGTTGAGGTTAATGTAGGCAATGATTTTGCTCACTAATAAGTTCATTATTTTTTCTTTAAGTTATGTTTTAATGACATAAAACCAATGCAACCAGCAGTTAATGAAGAAAGTAAAATGATAAATTTAGCATTATTAATAATATGATGATCGTTAAAAGCAAGTAAAGTGACAAAAATAGACATAGTAAAACCAATACCGCCCAGAAAACCAACACCTATCACTTTTTTCCAGTTCAAACCTTTCGGTAATTTACACAAACCAATTGAAACTGCCAAAAAGCTAAATAGAGCGATACCTAAAGGTTTTCCAATTACTAATCCCAACATAATTCCTTTACTGTAATCCAAACTCAATGTTTCAACAATATCTGATCCTAAAACAATTGCCGTATTGGCCAAAGCAAATATAGGAAGGATAATAAATGCCACCGGTTTATGTAAAAAATGTTGTAATTTATAGGAAATAGAACTTTTGCTACCATCTTCAAAAGGAATTACAAATGCTAATAATACTCCGGTAATAGTAGCATGAACACCCGAATTAAGCATAAAATACCACATAATAACTCCACCAATAAGGTAAGGAAGTAATTTGTATACTTTCATTCGATTTAAGATGAATAAAAACAACATAATACCAAAAGCAATCGCCAGATTAGACCAAAAAATAGTTTTAGTATAAAAAATCGCAATGACTAAAATTGCTCCTAAATCGTCAATAACAGCTAAGGCAGTTAAAAATACTTTTAACGCTAATGGCACTCGGTTGCCTAATAAAGAAAGCACACCTAATGCAAAAGCAATATCAGTAGCCATAGGGATTCCCGCTCCCGACTGAGTAGCTGTACCGTAATTAAGAAATAAATAGATACCAGCAGGAACAACCATTCCTCCTAAGGCAGCAAAAATAGGCAACATAGCTTCTTTGATTTTAGACAATTCACCTATATAAATTTCTCGTTCCAATTCTAATCCAATTAGCAAAAAGAAAATAGTCATCAAACCATCATTAATCCAATATTCAAGACTTTCGGTTCCTACTTTCATGTGCCAAGTATGCAAATATTCTGTTGAAAAAATAGAATTGGCAAGTAGTAATGAAATTAAAGTACAACCAATTAAAATAAGTCCACTGGATTTTTCATTTTCAAAAAATTCTTTAAAAAGGTCTGATTTGTAAAGGCGTTTAATTGTTTTTTTCATGGAATTAAGTTTGTTATTATCATTTAGATAAAGAAATGAATGATTTGGCTTCTATATTTGTAAAAAATGTAGAGATATGCAAAAATAACGAAATACTTCATAAAATCTAGTTGTTAAAATGATAATATTAGACTATTTATGCTTCTTTAAAATAGGAAAACAAGAAATTGACTTTGCGTTTTTTATTAATTTATTAAAGCCGTATTAAAGTGAAAGAACATTACAAGTAACGATTTTAGTTTTAAGTACTTTTAAATTAGTTTGTTATCCTTTTAGGAATAATTTTTTTATAGAATTCAGTTAAAAGAATTTAATTCTGACGGATTAATTTGTTATCAATTAGTATTTTTGAATTGGATAAGAAAAAATGCTAAAAGTACTTTATGAAAATAGTAATATCACCTGCAAAATCATTGAATTTCGAGAAAGAACTGCCTACAAATCAGTTTACTCAACCTTTATTTTTAAAAGAATCCAGACAAATTAGTAAGGTGTTGAAACAGCAATCGCCGAAAGACTTATCTAATTTAATGTCTATTTCAGACAAATTAGCTGATTTAAACTGGCAACGCAATAAAGATTGGAAAACACCTTTTACAGCCGAAAATGCTCGTCCTGCTATTTATACTTTTGATGGCGATGTTTATACGGGTTTAGATGCTTATACCATTCCAGTTGAAAAATTAGATGTTCTTCAGGACAAATTAAGAATTCTGTCGGGTTTGTACGGAATTTTACATCCGTTAGATTTGATGCAAGCGTACCGACTGGAAATGGGAACGAAATTGCCTATTGAAGACAAAAAAAATCTATATGAATTTTGGAAAACAACTCTAACAAATTCGTTGAATAAAGAATTAAAAAAAGACGAATTGTTTATCAATTTAGCCAGTAATGAATATTTCTCCGCCATTGATACCAAAGCCTTAAAAGTTCCTGTAATTACTCCGGATTTTAAGGATTATAAAGATGGAAAACTTAAGATAATTAGTTTTTTTGCTAAAAAAGCCAGAGGAATGATGGTGCGTTATATTATTGATACTAATGTTGAAACCATTGATGATTTGAAAGGATTTAATTATGAAGGATATCAATTTGATGCCAATTTATCTAAGGGAAATCATTTGGTTTTTACACGATAAATGGATTTATAATTTGTGTTTTTTCCTTTTTCTGATACCAATCATTATAAACTAATTCGATTTCTTTTACTTCAAATTTTCCAAAATCAGTCTTGCGGTATTTTTCTAATAAGGAAATCAATTTTTCAGTATTATTGATCGCTTTTTTAAAACGACAAACACTAATGTGAGCGGTAAATAATGTATAACGGCTATCAATACTTTGTTCAAGTGAACTGTTTTGAAATGCTTTTCGAAGCAAATCCCGAAATAAATTCAAACTATCATTTGTTGGAAAACCCTGAATCATAATAGTCGAATTAGAGGTTGTAATTCCTTTGAAGTTTATTTCTAAATCTTGTATAGCAGTTAGGTTTTCCTGAATAATGGCAATGTATGCTTCGGGATTAATTTGGTTTAAACCAAAACCGTCATAACAGGAAATAATAGATAAAACGGTAATGTGCATATCCGAATTAGGATAATAATATTGCGTAGGATTTTCTTTTTTAAGTTCGTTTAAGAACGACTGAATCTTGTTTTTAATCGATTCTGGCGGACGAATGAGTAAAGTAATCCCAAAACGATTGTCATTTTCAGCATCTATTTTAGTGTCTATCACATAATTATTGTCCAAAATAGCTTTTGACGATTCGGTAAATAATTGGTTATAATGAGCCGCTAAATCCATAGAAAGTGATTGTGAAACACAAAACTAAGCATTTTTCTAGCTTCTAATTTCAATAAAAAGCTAAATACTTCGCTTTGAAATAAATAGCTTTTTTAATTCAAAATTGTGAATATCTATTTTGATAATTTGCGGTTTCTTTTGCTCTAAAATCTATCTTTGGCATCCTTAAAAAAAGAAATTATGAGCGCAATTTGGTACGAATGCAAAGTAAAATATAGAAAAACAGACGAAACAGGAAATCAAAAAATTACGACTGAACCGTATTTGATTGATGCTATTTCTTTTACAGAAGCCGAAAGTAGAATAAACGAAGAAATGAAGGCTTACATTAGTGAAGAATTCAAAATTACCAATATCAAAGTGGCTAATTATGCTGAGATTCATCCTTTTGAAAATGCCGATCGTTGGTTTAAATCTAAAATTTCTTTACTGGCTTATGACGAAGAAAGCGGTAAAGAACGCAAGACCAATATGTATTTTTTAATTCAGGCAAATGATGTGAAAGAAGCTTATGATAACACTGTTTTCACAATGAAAAGCACCATGGGTGATTATTCTATTCCCGCTATTTCTGAATCGCCAATTGTAGATGTTTTTCCTTATTTCAGTGGAGATGAAGACGAATTAGAGCAATTAGAAAAGTTCAATGCACTTAAGGCTTCAAAACCAGAAATTGTAGCAGAAGCAGAAGACCACATGGAATTTGCTGTTGAGGAAGAAGAAACGGTTTCTTAATCATTTAGATTTTCGAATAAAAATAAAATTCGCAAATTACATTTCCAAATGGATGTTGTAATTTGCGAATTTTTGGTTAAATTAATTTGTTTTAAAAAAAAAAATATTTTTTTGGCAACTTTACTTTATCTAACATTTTATTAGCCAATTCAAGTTTTTCAGGAAATAGTATTTTTCCTTTAAACTCTTCCAGTTTTTTATTTATTTTCACAACTGGTATTTTTGCTTTATTTAAATCTTCCACTTTCATGTGTTTTAATTTTTTCGTGTTATTAAGAAACCTAAATAATCTTCTCCAACAATAAATGGCTCAAAAGTTTCATCGTTTTTTAATCCGTAAACATAAAAGTCATTCTTTAATTCTTCTAAATTATTCGTAATTCCCATTCTGTATAATCTTGTTCTGGCTTCGCTACTTCCAGTTGCAAAGATATAAGCTTCTGGGTATTTTCCAGTAAATGCATAAACAGTAGAAACAACTGTTGCTAAAACTTTAGTAGCATCCCATTATTTGTTATTACACCGTCATTTATTTCTCTTGTTATAATATCTAAATCTCCAAAAGCTAAATTATAATAGCCTTTAATATTCATTTCGGTGTATTGGACTAATTTGACGATTTTACCTTTTATACCAATACTTTCAAATTCAAAGATGTTTAATTCAGCTTCTGTGGAATATTCGTACCTCGGATATTTCATTGTAGATATTAATTTCTACACAAATTTAATGAAATTTTTACGACTTTCAGTTTTTGTGGATCTAAATTAGGAAGTAGTTCTTTGTAAATGAGTGTTTAATAAAAAAAAAAAATCGCAAATTACATTTCCAGATGGATGTTGTAATTTGCGAATTTTTTAGTTTTATGATATGGATTATTTTTCTCCCACATAAGACACTTCATTTTCTTCTTTTCGATTACTGATTTTGGTGGCAATAAAACTAATAATGAAAATCTGAAAAGCGTGAAAAAGCATAATTGGAAGTAAGATAATACCCATGGTACTTGGGTTTGGGAATAATATTTTAGCAAAAACAGTTCCATGGACTAATGATTTTTTGGTACCACAAAACTGAGCTGTAATTTTATCTTCGATGCTAAATCCAAGTTGGTTGCTAATATAACCACTAAGAAAATAAACCACATAAAATAATCCGAAAACTGCAACTGCAATTACCGTAAAATCGAAAGGATCTATTCCGCTAAAAACATTTTCTTCAAACGAACTAGCAAAACTTTTATAGATAATTAAAAGGATAATGGATTTGTCAAACAAGGTCAAATAACTATTGTATTTTTGAGCTACATTTCCCCAATAACGATGCAAAAGTAAACCTACAATAACTGGAACTACAACTTCAACAATGAGTTTACTGTAAATTTCGCCCAAATCATAACTAGTGCCAGTATTATTTAAAAAAAGTCCTAACCAAAGCGGTGTAACAATAATTCCAATCAAGCCCGAAATACTGGCGTTAAAAATCGCTGCGGGAATGTTTCCTTTTGCCATAGAAACCATTACTACCGATGAAGAGACAGTGGAAGGAAGAGCTGCTAAAAACAAAAAAGCTAACCAAATATTTTTATCATATTCGGAATGGATTAAAGGGTAAAAACATAAAATAATGATTGGAAAAACTAAGAAAGTACAGGCTTGTACTAAAAGATGTAATCTCCAGTTTTTTAATCCTGTTTTTATTTTTTCAGGACTTAGTTTAAGACCATAAAAAAAGAAGATTAAAGAAACACCAACACTTGCAATTTTATCTAACGGTAGAGGACTAGACTTACCTCCAAATTGAGGAAAAAAATAAGCGGCAAGGACAACTGTAATTATAGAAAGAATGAATTTGTCTATTTTAAATTTCATTGTAAGATAATCTGATTTGTAGTTTTTCAAGTCTGCAAAGGTAAGAACTTATAAAAAGACAGAAAAACAGAAAACGATTTTACGATGTTTTTAACGATTGATGAAATTGTATAGTGGATATTAGAGTTAATCAATCTCAAATTTTAAAGTATCATTTACTACAAATTAAGCCGTATGAAGTTACTTTATTTATAGCTACATCATCAAATTGATTGATTGTAAAGTCTGCAATATCAAAGTTTATTAAGGGATTTCCATTGGTAAATGCAATTACCGTCATTCCTGCTTTTTTTGCGGCTATCATTCCAGAATGTGAATCTTCAATTACCAGACAATTTTTTGCAGCTACATTGAGTTTTGCCGCTGTATTTATATAAATAGCGGGATCAGGCTTTCCTTTTTCTTCAAATTCAGCTGAAGAAACGGCATCAAATAATCCCGTAACTTCTAATTTTTCTAAAACGGTTGGAATAATTTTATAAGGTGAATTGGTTGCGAGTCCAATTTTGTAATTATTACTTTTGAGTTTTTCGATAAACTCTTTTACGCCGTTAATTTTACAATCTTCAGTCGTTATTAGTTCCATGACTCTCGAAATTACCATTTGCTCTACGACGTCCAAATTTTTGTTTTGCCAGGGGGATTTGTTAAACCAAAATTCACTCACTTCAGTAGTTGTCATTGATTTTGTTACTTCCGAATCTTCGTCAGTTACATTTATACCTAATGAGGAAAATATTTCTTTTTCCGCTTGTTTCCACAACTTTTCAGAATCCACAAGTACTCCATCCATGTCAAATATTACGGCTTTTTGTGTCATGTCAATTGTTGTTTTTCAAATACGCATATTAGTATAGCGACATCGTATGTTAAACCTTAAACCTGAATCACTCCCAGATTAAATGCTTTTTCGATAGGAGCGTGGTTAGCGGCTTCAATACCCATAGAAATCCATTTTCGGGTGTCTAATGGATCGATTATGGCGTCTGTCCATAAGCGGGAAGCAGCATAATACGGAGAAGTTTGTTCGTCGTAACGTGCTTTTATTTTGGCAAACAATTCGGCTTCTTTGGCTTCGTCTATGATTTCTCCTTTGGCTTTCATCGAAGAAGCTTCTATTTGAGCCAATACTTTAGCAGCCTGAGTTCCCCCCATAACGGCTAATTCGGCACTTGGCCAGGCTACAATTAATCTAGGATCGTATGCTTTTCCACACATAGCATAGTTTCCTGCACCATAAGAATTTCCAACAATCACGGTAAATTTAGGAACAACCGAGTTGCTTACCGCATTCACCATTTTAGCTCCGTCTTTTATGATTCCGCCTTGTTCCGATTTTGAACCCACCATAAATCCAGTAACGTCTTGCAGGAAAACCAAAGGGATTTTTTTCTGGTTGCAGTTGGCTATAAAACGAGTGGCTTTGTCGGCACTATCAGAGTAAATTACACCACCAAACTGCATTTCGCCTTTTTTGGTTTTGATTACTTTTCGTTGGTTGGCAATAATTCCTACAGCCCAGCCGTCAATGCGGGCATATCCTGTAATAATAGTTTGTCCGTAGCCGTCTTTGTAAGCTTCAAATTCCGAATTATCCACCATTCGACTGATGATTTCCATCATATCGTATTGTTCAGTTCGGGCTTTTGGCAAAATGCCATAAATTTCTTTTTCGTCTAAGGTTGGTTTTTTAGCTTTAATTCGGTTGAATCCCGCTTTGTTATAATCCCCAATTTTATCAACGATATTTTTTATTTTGTCTAAGGCATCTTGGTCATTTTTCGCTTTATAATCGGTCACACCTGAAATTTCACAATGTGTGGTGGCTCCGCCCAAGGTTTCGTTATCAATACTTTCGCCAATGGCGGCTTTAACCAAATAACTTCCTGCAAGGAAAATACTCGCTGTTTTATCTACAATAATGGCTTCGTCACTCATAATAGGCAAATAGGCACCACCGGCAACACAGCTTCCCATAATAGCCGAAATTTGGGTAATTCCCATGCTGCTCATCATCGCATTATTCCTGAAAATACGCCCAAAATGTTCTTTATCAGGGAAAATTTCGTCCTGCAAAGGCAAATACACTCCGGCGCTATCCACTAAGTAAATAATAGAAATTTTGTTCTCCATTGCAATTTCCTGTGCACGCAGATTTTTCTTAGCGGTAATAGGAAACCAGGCACCTGCTTTTACAGTGGCATCATTGGCAACAACAATACATTGTTTTCCTTTGATATAACCTATTTTTACCACAACACCTCCCGAAGGACATCCGCCGTGTTCTTTGTACATTCCTTCTCCAACGAGTGCTCCAATTTCAATACTTTCAGCTTTGGCATCCAATAAATAATCAATGCGTTCGCGAGCGGTCATTTTGCCTTCGCTGTGCAATTTTTGAATGCGTTTTTCGCCTCCTCCTAATTTTATTTTAGCGAACTTTTGTCGTAAATCAGAAAGTAAAAGTCTATTGTGGTCTTCGTTTTTGTTGAAGTTTAAATCCATAGTATTTATAATTGCAAGAAAATTGATGGCTAAAATACAAAACCAATTGAAGTTTTTTTTGTTTTTTAACCAGATAAGTTTTTTTTTACCATTAAGCGATTAAGAAAATTAAGTATAAAACTTAATTTCTCAATGACTTTGGGTTTTTACCATATAAGTCAGGTAAGTTTTTTTGAATCTAACTGATAAAATTTAAGTTGATATAAGTTTTGCTTTTTATTATTGAGCTATTAAGAAAATTAAAACTTAGCGATTCTTAGTGGTTTCTTTGCGAAACTTTGCGTAATTGGACATAAATAAAAAAAGAACCGCAGATTCACAAAGTTTTAAATTTGCGAATCTGCGGTAAAAAAATAAAAATAAAAAAAAATTATTTCTTAGATTCGTTAACGAGTCTTTTTAGAATTGCCCATTGTTTTAGCGCATCACGAGCTTCAACAGCAGGATAACCTAACATGGTTTTTCCTGCAGGAATATCACAAGTAACCCCTGATCCAGCACCTACAATTGCACCATCACCTATAGTCGTATGATCTTTTATCGAAGCGCTTCCGCCAATGATTACACCGTTTCCTAAAGTAACAGAACCTGCTAAACCGCTATTTCCAGCCATAATACAAAATTGTCCTAGCTTACTGTTGTGTCCTATTTGAACTAAATTATCAATTTTACAACCGTTACCTAAAACTGTCGAACTGAATTTTCCTCTATCGATGCAGCTATTGGCACCAATTTCGACATTATGGCCAATGATTACATTTCCAATTTGTGGAATTTTTACCAATCCTTTTTCAGGACAAGGACGGAATCCAAAACCATCTGCTCCAATAGTGGCGTTAGGATGAATAATACATCCGTTACCAATATGGCAACGTTCTCTAACTACAGTTCCTGACCAAATTACCGTATTTTTCCCGATAGTACATTCGTCCAGAATAGTTGTGTTTGGATAAATCGTTGTGTTTTCTCCAATTTGAACCTTAGGACCAATGTAGCTTCCTGCGCCAATTTTTGTTCCCGCTCCAATAGTCGCTGTTTTATCGACTACTGCAGTAGGATGAATGTCTACGTGAAATAGAGGTAGAGGTGGTGCAAAAAGTTCCAGAATTTGAGACATGGCCAAATCGGCATTTTTTACTTTTATAAAGGCTCTGTTTTCTCCTGGTTCAATAGAAATGTCTTCGTTTACTACTGCAACACTTGCTTTTGATGCAGCCCAGAATTTCTCGTATTTTTTGTTTCCTATAAAAGAAATTTCAGTTTCTGAAGCCACTTCAAGTTGTTCAGGTGCTGTGATTTTCTGTATTGTAGTACCTAAAATAACGCCTTTAAGGACTTCGTTTATTTCTTCAAGGGAGTAAGATTTCATGCTTTTTTGATAAATTATATATATTTTCCAAATAAAGTGATTCTATAATGATAAACCTAATATTTTAATATTTTGTAAGGTGAAAAATCAAAGAATGCACTTTGTTATTAATCAATTTGTAAACTTTTTTCTGGCTTAGAAACCATTTTAAATAAAGTTTATATACTATAAATAAAACGAAGAAGCCGCCTCAAAATTATAGTATTGAGACAGCTTCTGTGTTATTTTAATAATAATTAACGGTTTCTGTATCCGTTTTTTTGTCCTCTGTGATCATCTCGACGATCATCTCTTCTGTTATCATGATCGCGTTTATCGTATTTTTTATAATTAGCAGCATAACGATGATTGTTAGAATGACGACGATCTTCTACATATCTTCTGTTGTGATGGCTGTTGTTGTAATATTTTACTTTGTGGTTATTGTAGTAAGAATATGGTCGGCTTCCATGATATCCTCTTAATTCAATACGTCTTGCATGATGCAAATCATAGCCTCTGTATCTAACTGGAAGGTATCTGGTACGACACCAGTTTCCGTTATCTAAATAAACATATAATGAACTGTTCACGTCATAATAAGTTTGGATTTCTGGTAGATAATAAAAATCTACGTTTACATGTTGTCTAGGTACCCATGCTGGTCTAACTACTACTGGTCTTCCTATGTTTACGTTTACTGAAACTTGTGCTTGCGAAGTGCTAGCGGCAAATAAAATAATTCCTGTTACGATTAATTTTAAAGTTCTCATGATTCCTATATTTTTAAAAAGTTATTTTGTTTTTTGAGTTTATTTGTGACTCTATATTTTCATTTTCAATTAGTATGCCAAATATTTTTTGTTAACTTTATTTTAACTTTTTTTAAAATGTAAATGAAATTAAATTCTGATTTTTAATTATTTTATACTTAGAAAATAAAAAATTTTGATTATCTAAGTATAAAATAATTTGTACTGATTTAAAGCTTTTAGTAAATCAAAAATTTGATCAATTTTTTTTCTAACTTTTTTTTAAAACAAACAGGGATTCAATTTTAAACCAGATGCAATTGATGTTCTGTTTTTTTCAAAATAATTTTAAACATACACAATAAACCATGTAATATTGAGTTACGCGCAGTTTTTAAGATTTTTTTTCTGTTATTGGAAAATAAAAAAAACAGAATTATTATATCTAATATTATTTAGATATCAAATAAATCAGTAGTATTTTTTTTTCGAAATTCATTCTGTTTTAGAATGACTCGAATTGATGAAAACTACAATTTTTAATTCGTCGTATAGTTTAAAATACGTTTTAATAATACAGAACCATTTTATTTTTTAAAATAGGATTTTCTTTTTTATTTGAATCAAGTGTGTTGAATATTATTTTGTTAACATTTTATTAACTTTTTAAAATAAACAAAAAAAGAAACGCAATTTGCGTTTCTTTAGTATGGAGAGCATTAAAAAAATTAATGTTTTTTATTTCCTTTTCCATTATTCGAGTTCTTGTTTCCCGAATTGTGTTTCTGTGCTTTTTTATCATTGTACTTATAGTCGCGCTTATCATTGTTTCTATAACCAATGGTTTTTTGTGGTTTTCCTTTGTATCCTTTATAGTATTTTGCTTTATGGCTTTTATAATGTACATAAGGAGTTCTTCCGTGATAATCATTTAAAACTACTTTGTAACCATTGTATAAATCATAATTTCGATATTGTCTTGGTAAGTATCTTGAACGAACCCATTTTCCATTGCCATAATAAATAAATTGAGAATTACGAATGTCATAATAGCTTTGAACATCGGGAATAAAATAATAATCAATGTTACTATATCCTGAAGGTCCCCAGGCTGGTGGCGTTCCTATGTTTACATTTACAGAAACTTGTGCTTGAGCTGTGCTTGTTGCAAATAATACAATTGCGGCTACGATTAATTTTAGAGTTTTCATAGTTTCTATTTTTTTAGAATTGTTTTAAATTTTTATTCTTATCAAGCGAAAGCCAATTATTGTGCCAAAAAAATAGTGCAATGTTTAATTTAGAGCTAAAAAAAAGCAGCTCAACTATTAAAATTGAACTGCTTTTAGCTTATGTGTTTGATTTTTAAAGTAATAAAATCAATAAAAGAACAATAATAATAATTGCACCTACGGACAAATAAATTCCCTGTCCTGATGATCTTAAATTCTTTTTAATAGTTTTTACTTCAGTTCGCAACTCTTTTTTTTCTGAAGAAGATAAGTCAGACTTATCCATTTTTTTAATTTCCTCTAATCGATTAAGCATTGTTTTAACTTCGGCAGGAATTTCTTTTGGATTTTCTTTCGCATTTTTGTCTGCTGCATAAGTACTTGTTGGAAGTACAGTCAATGTTAATACCATAAACATCAAATAAAAGCTTAGTTTTTTCATACTTAAAAATTTAAATTAAAAATGTGATTTGTTTTTATAAATGTAATTAATAATTATCATTTAGCAAGAACTCTTTTTTATTTAAAAGGAACAATTTTAGGTTCTTCTAATTCAAAATTTTGAAATCCAAAATCTGTAGTTTCAAAAGCATTGGTTTTAAAAACATTATCACCCGAGAAAGGGATTTTCGGATAATAAGCAAGAGAAAGTTGGAAAGAGCTAAAAACCAGATAATCATTACTGATGAGTAAACCAATTCCAATTTTAGAATAGGTTTTATTAGTATTCATAAAGTTATTTTTATTCCCTATAACTGCAATTGAATAATTAAGATATGGATTGAAACGAAAACCCCAAACTTCCCGTGGAGCATAGGATTGAGTTTGAAACGTTAGAACCATTTTTTGTGTACCATAAATAGGACTATTAAATCCCTGAATTCCGTAGGTTTCATTAATATTCAATAAATCGCCTAGACTGTTTTGTCTGTTAAACCCAAAAACGGCTTGAGGTTTAATAAATTGTCTGACTTTCCAACTTCCAATTTCTAAAAGATTGGTAAAATAATTGGCTTGAAAGTTAATAGTTGTTTGTTCATTTGTAGATTCTTTAAGGAAAGTACCTATTTCTAAATTAGTACTTAAAAATCCCCATTTATGATAATCTCCAAAAGAAATTTGTGCTCCTAAATAAGGTCGCCATTGGCTATTTTTATATTGATAGCCTCCAGTAATTCCATAAATTCTACCTACAGGAACGTCTTCAATTTGTCCATTTCTAAAAATGTAACGGTCTTCAATAAATTGACGTGTATTGATCCCTATTCCTGTTAGAATGACTTTCTCTGAAGTATAAAAACCAATAGAATCAAATGCTACCGAAGGACTAATTTTATAATTTTTATTAGTAAATCCTGCAGCTAAAATTAAATTAGTGGTTCGCTCGGTTATAGCATCCGATTTGATGATGGGAAAAGCTCTTCCAACCCAAACATCCTGTGTGCTAAATTTAAAGTTCTCAGAAATAAAATCAGTGTTGGTATCCTGAATACTGTCTTTTAAATAATTTTGTCTAATGTTCATTCCGCCAGCCCATTTGGTTAATGGAGAATAAAAAGGACGTTCTATGGCAATGCCTTTCGAAAAATAACCATCAAAATCAACATTGTATTTCAACTCTGTTCGTACAAATGAGTTTTTGATATTAGGAATCAGATAACTAATGTTATTTGCATTTTTTTTATCGTTTTTTCGATGGGAATAGTAATAATCCAGTTGGTGTCCTATTCCAAAAAAATTACGCTCTTTAAGCCCAATTCCTGTTCTGGAACCCGAAGCAGAAAATTTAGGAATGGAACTCCATGAATCTAAAACACGAACATACACATCTACAGAATCTGATTGTGGAGCAACTAATTTTTCAGTAATATACACTCTGTTGATAAAGTTTTGACTTCTCAACAAACGTTCTGATTCTCTAATTTCGAATAAATTGTAAGCTTTATTTTTCGAAAAAAGTAATACATTTTTTATGGCTATATTTTTAGATTTCAGGTGAGCCCAGTTTCCTGTTTTTTGAGTCCAGCGGTCTGGAACTTGAGTGCTGTCTATTTCAGAATAACCAAAAGGATCCAATGTTGTAATATGAATGCGTCTAATAATTTTGCCTTCTACATCCAGATGTATAGAAGGAGGTGTCTTTTTTTTGACGCTTTTAGACTTGGTAGGTTTGAATATTAAACGATGGAAAAATTTTGAAGTTTTATTTTGTCTCGGATTGTAAATACCAGGAAGTGAAACACTGTCTTTAGACGTGCTTTTATTTTGCGAAAACGAAAGTTGATAACAGAAGAGTAAAACAAGAAAACCTATTGTTTTATGACTAAATAGCATGGGAAATGGCTTTAAAACGAATACTCTTTTTATTATTCTTCTGAATTTTGTGCAAAAAAATCTTTTTCACATCGTTAAATTAATTTTAGTCGACTTTAATTTTCAAAAGTCTTTTTATAAAGTTACTATAAAGACATAAAACCACATCTCTCTTTTATAAATTAATCGGTAAATTCTTTTTCTTCATGATAAGTAGGAAGAATAGAAATTCCTTTTTGAAACAAGAGGTTGTTAGGATAAACGACTTCTTCTCCTTCAATTGTTTTTAAAACAATATGAAACGCTGCAATGTCTACTATTTCGCCAATAATTGGAAAATCTTTATCGTGTATTTTGATGCTGTCTCCAATTTTAAATGGAAACGAAAAAAACAAAATTACTCCAGCTGTAATATTACTTAAAATAGACCATTGCGCAAACATAGCAACACCTACCACGGTAGCCATTGAAGAAATGGCCCAGATGATATCTTTTTGTTGTACACCCCAAATTATAATTAACGCAATTATGGCTAAAATATTAATCAGTATATGAATGTATTTAGTAACCAGATTGGTTCGGTATTCAATTTTATGGGAAGTTTTAGCAAAACGACGTACTAATTTATTTGAAATAAGACGTAAAACACCAACAATTAAAAGGACACAGCCGCTAACAATTATTTCGTTTGCATAATCTTTAAAAAAAGCCATTTGTTGTGTTTTTAAGTTAAATTAATCAAATATTGGTATACTTTATCCACTGGAAGTCCAATTACATTGGCATAAGAACCTTCAATTTTTTTTACGCCAATAAACCCAATCCATTCCTGAATACCATATGCTCCAGCCTTATCAAAAGGTTTGTATTTTTCAATGTAATATTCAATTGCCTCATCAGTTAATTCGTTGAAAGTAACTTTGGTTATTTCGAATAATACTTCAGTTTTTGTGTTCGTTTTAAAACAAACCGAAGTAATTACCTCATGAGTAGCATTCGATAATGATTTTAAAATTTCGAAAGCATCTTGTTTGTCTTTTGGTTTTCCAACTGCTTTTTCGTTGTGCCAAACCAAGGTGTCGCTGGTAACCAGAATTTCGTTTTCATTTAATTCACCTTCAAAAGCGGCAGCTTTCAATTCGGCTAAGTAATTCGTGATGGCTTCTCGTTTTAATTCGGCTGGGAAAATTTCTTCAATTTCTTTTAATCGAATTTCAAAATCCAAATCCAAATCTTTGAAAAACTGTTGTCTTCGTGGCGAACCCGAAGCTAATATGATTTTATATTGTTTTAATTTATTTCGAAGCATGGTATTTTATGTTTAAAGTAATAATTAAAATGGATAGAATTCCAAAAAATAAGATCCATTTTAGGACTTTACTTAAAATAGTAAAGTCGGTTTTTGATGTTGCTGTCCAAATTTTAATGCAAAAATAAAGCAATGGTCCTAAAATAAATAGCAAACTGTAAATTGTTGCCGCAATTAAATGATTTGGAACTAAATAATTATTAACGTAATAAAGTAATGCTATTATGGGAACAAAACTTAAAATAAAAACCAGTTTTGTTGTTTTTTGGACTCCTAAAACAATGGCTAATGTTTTCATATCTTGTTGTTTATCGCCATTAAAATCTTCTAAATCTTTTACTATTTCACGAAGCAAATTAATCATAAAGGCAAAAATAGCGTAGTCTATAAGTATCGAAAATAATCGTGCCATCACTTCCTGATTGCTGCTATCAGTAGCTGGAAAAATATCGAAAACTCCAATAATAATAACACTTAAAGCTAGTAATAACGCCACTACAATGTTTCCAATTAGTACTATTTGTTTTAAGCTAGTAGCATAAATATATAATGTTGCTGCTATCAAAATAAATATTGCGGCAAAATTAGGTCGCATAATCACATTGGATAAATAAAACCCAATTGCTACTCCGCTAACATTCAAAATGGCATAGATATTATACGCTTTATTTTCTGAAATGCTTTGGCCTACAATTACTTTATTGGGCTTATTGTTTTTGTCGGTTTCCTGATCAAAAATATCGTTGATGACATATCCCGCTGCCGCTATTAAAACCGTACTTAAAACTAATAATCCGTATTGCCAATCGGTTAGTGCCAAATCAATTTTTTGTAATTTCAAAAAACCATATCTAAAAATGAGCTGCATAAAAGCCAGCATCAGTAGATTTTTGTATCGAATTAGGTTTAGCATTTTAAGTTGGAAGTTAGGAGTGGGGAGTTTGAAGTTATGGTTGTGAGTGAGAAGTTAAGAGTGGGAAGCTAGATTACACATAAAGAATAGAAACTTCCATCTTCCATCTTCCCACTTTAATCATATTTTGCATCAAAACTTTCCATCCATTTTCCTTGCACTTTCATTACTTGTTCAATTACATCACGAACGGCGCCTTTTCCACCATTTCTATGCGAAATGTATTTAGAAATGCCTTTAATTTCAGGACAAGCATCTTGCGGGCAAGTTGGCAATGCTACTAATTTCATTACATGATAATCTGGAATATCGTCGCCCATATATAAAACCTGTTCCTGTTTGATTTGGTGAAGATCAATGTATTCGTCAAAAGTTTCTACTTTGTCTGGAGTTCCTAAATGGATATCGATAATTCCCAGATTACGCAAACGCACGCGAACGCCTTCATTGCTTCCGCCCGAAATGATACATACATTGTAACCACTGTCTACAGCTGCTTTCATAGCATAACCATCACGAATATTCATGGTCCTCAACATTTCGCCATCATTGTTTACAAACACTGAGCCATCAGTAAGTACACCATCCACATCAAAAATAAATGTGGTAATATCATTCATTATTTCTTTATAACTTTTTGCCATTCTCTTGAATCGATTGTGTTAGAATTTTATATAGGTTTAATTGATTTTTATTGGTTAAAAAAGCTTCGTGTGCAGCAATAGTTTTTTTGTCATTTCGAATTGCTGGCCCAGTTTGCGCTTCTTCTGGCGAAAGCGTTTGTGCTTTTTGAACAGTTTCTTCCATTAAAGGCTTTAGAATGTCAAACGGAATTTGGTTTTCGGCGCAAATTTGATTTCCAATAGCAAAAAGATGATTGGTGAAATTATTGACAAAAACAGCTGCTACGTGCAAGGCTTTTCGTTGATCCGAATTGATAGCATATACTTTATCCGAAAGGATTTTAGCCACTCGATTCAAAACCTGATAATCGGTTGGATTTTCGGCTTCTAAGCAAATGGGAATCTGTTTGAAATCGACAGCAATTCCTTTGGTAAAAGTTTGTAAAGGATAAAAAACGCCCTTTCGATTATTATCATTCACAATCGTCAACGGCATACTTCCAGAAGTATGTGCTACCAAGCGATTTTTAAACGGAAGTTCTCCCGAAAGACTTTCGATAGCATCATCAGAAATAGCTATAAGATACAAATCGACTTCTAGTAAATCATCTAAATCGCTGATGATTTGTTCCGAATGGAGTAGGTGAGTAAGGCTTTCCTTTTTTCGAGAAAAAACCTGAATCAATTCTATTTCGCTTCCCGATTTTTCGAGGTTTTGGAATGTAGTAATCAGCTGTTGCGCTACATTTCCCGAGCCGATAACACTTACTTTAATCATGCGGTAAAATTAACAAAAAAATTAGCCACAGTTTACAATGATGTCAAGAAATTAATCTATGAAAATCAATGTATGCTGTGGCAAATGTAACGTTGTATAATGATGTTTATTATAGTTTGATAATCAAATGGATTGATTTAAATCCAGCTGAAAAACTACTGCAATCATTTTACTATTTTTTTCTTATAATGTTTTTTATATTTTGGATAGGTAATAGCTCCAATTAAAGCGATTCCTCCTAATGAATAATAAATCCAGTCTAATGAATGTGCTTCACCACTAGCATACGAATGCAACCCTACCAAGTGGAAATTAACTCCGTAATACGTAAACAAAATGGAAATAAAAGCAAACATACTCATGAGGTTGAAAATCCATTTTCCTCTTAAAGCGGGTACAAAACGAGCGTGAATAACAAAAGCGTAAACCATAATACTAATTAATGCCCAGGTTTCTTTTGGATCCCAACCCCAGTAACGTCCCCAACTTTCATTAGCCCATTGTCCACCAAGGAAGTTTCCAATAGTTAACATAATCAATCCGATGGTTAATGCCATTTCGTTGATGTAAGTGATTTCCTGAATGTTCAAATCCATTTTGGTTTTGTTCTTTTCGTTGGTAAAAAAGATTAACAACAACGATACAAAGCCAAGTATAAATCCTAATGCAAACGGCCCATAACTCGCTACAATTACCGCAACGTGAATCATTAACCAATAGGAATTCAACACCGGCTGCAGATTAGCAATTTCCGGATCAATCCAGTTCATGTAAGCCGCCATTAAAATCATTGCAGTTACAAAGGCTGATGAAGCAACGGTTAATTTTGATTTGATATCAAAAGCCAATCCAAAGAACATGGTTGCCCAGGAAACATAAACAATAGACTCATAAGCATTACTCCAAGGCGCGTGACCTGAAATGTACCAACGCGCAATTAATCCTGCGGTATGCAAAGCAAACAATAATCCAATGAAAATGTGCATGCCGTTAACCAAATAATTTAATGCTTTTCTTTCCTTAAATATTTTTAAGATGGTGAACAAAAGCATCAAAATTGCCGCTGATAAATACCAATACGGTAATTTTTGGAAAACATCATATTTGTTGTATAAAATCTCCATAGTGACTTTGTCTTCTGAAGGCAATACTTTTTCTCCAAATTTCTTTTGGAAACCATGTAAACTTTCTAGTAATTCATCTGAATTTTTATAATCTCCAGAGACTGCAGCATTGGTTAAAGAACCAAAATACAGGGGCAAAACACTTTTGGTATACGTAGAATCCATCCCTTTTAAGCCCGCTGTTGCCAGTTCGTTAATGGAAATCCATTTGTTATTGGCATCATTCGGAATTGGGAAAATTTTCAAAATATTTCCGCTCAATGCTGATTCCATTAAGTTAACCTTCTTGTCCGTTTCTACAAAGTCTTTTTCAAACTGATTTGGATTTGCAGCCTGATAAGCCGCTTCTAAATAAGGGGATAATTTGTAATTTCCTTGTCCGTCAAAAAAGGCAATAAAAGGCGCATATTTTGCTTTAGCATCAATACCAATAATTTTTCGGATACTGTCATTGCCACTTTTGATGTAAATCAAAGGAACTTCGATCCAGAATTGAGCATATTGTGACATGGACAAAAATACCTGATCTGAATTCATGCCTTTGTATTCGTTGGCATGACTTACTTTTCGCAACAATTCAGATGAAAAAGTATTAATCGGTTTCATTCTTCCGCCTGCATCCTGAATAATCAATCTTCCGAATTGAGCTGCGTGTTTTTCAGAAACCTTGTATTTTGTAATTAAGGAATCTATTTGTTTTTCTGTTGGAGCTACTCTTGCAGGCATTGTTCCTGCTTTTGCAGGTTCAGCACTGTGTGCGTGATTATGTCCAGCTTCCTGTTCTGTATGTTCATGATTGTGGTCGTGTCCTTCATGATCATGGTCGTGATCCTGCATTTGAGCAAAACCATTAAAACTTAAAAATAAAACTAAAACAGTAATTAATTTTTCTTTTTTGTTCTTTACTACTTCTAGTTTTCGTTTCACATCAGCAAAACGAGAATGCTTGGTAAACATGATAGCCATCATAGAAAAGAATAATAAAAAGTATCCCGCATAAGTAATATTTGTTCCCCAGAAATCGTGATTCACAGAAAGTACCGTTCCTTTTTCGTCTGGATCAAAAGAAGACTGGAAAAAACGATAGCCTTTGTGATCTAAAACATTATTCATGAAAATTCTAGCATCAAATGGTTTTTCTGCCGAATCCTGAACCGTTACTTTACTTTCAAAAGAAGAATAACTTTTTTCTGTACCTGGATATTTTTCAGCAATAAAATCGTTCAATTGAATTTTAAATGGTAAAATATAAGCTTTACTACCGTAGAATAAAGAATATTCTATGTTTCCAATTTTCACTGTTTTAGGCTCACCAACTTTTCCTTTAGAACCTAAAAGGGTGATTTCTTTTTGTTGTCCTTCGGCATTTACGGTTAAAACCAAAGCATCTTCGTGAGTTTTTGCTTTAAAGTCATTATTAGATTCATATTCAATAGTTCCTCTTACAGCAGGATCTGGAAAAACAATTCTGATATCGCCAATGCTGTATAACGAACGCATCATTAACGGCTGAACATTGTCTTTTGTAACCACTCCCTGAAACTTATCAGCCATACGCATAAAGTTCCCTTCAAATGGTGTTTCTATCGTATATTCTTTTCCGTTAAAGTTAATGTTGATAGCACCATCTGTAGGTTTGTTCAAAGCAAAAAGTACGTTGTGTATGTTTTGAACTTCTCCTTCTTTCAGGAAATGCTCGTGACGTCCGCCATCGCCAGCTTCAACAAGTTTCATATACAAAGTTCCGTTGGCATCTGGTTTTACATATTCTTTTGCACCCATAATGAAGTTTTTGTATTTTACTTCAAACGGAGTATCGGCAAACTGTCCAGAAACAGAAAAATTATTGTTGGTTACGGGCGAAAGCAATAAGGGTTTTTCAAAAACACGGCGTTTCATTTCGCCTTTGTACTCCCCATCTACAAAAACAGACAGGAATGTTTTGTCGGAATAAAATTGGTTTTCAGCAGCGCCTTCGCGAATGGGCATCACACCTTCATAACTAATATAGCGGGTAATAAAAGCACCTAAAAGAATTAAAATAAAAGCCAAATGCAGTAATAAGGTTGCCCATTTTTCTTTTTTCAATAATTGATAACGTTTGATATTTCCAATGAAATTAATCATAAAAAACACCATAATTCCCTCAAACCACCAAGTGTTGTAAACCCAAATTCGGGCAGTATCGGTATTGTATTTACTTTCGATGAAAGTTCCTGTTGCCATCGCTATTGCAAAAGCCAGAAAAAGAATAGCCATTAAGCGAGTAGAAAATAAAAAAGAGTATATTTTTTTATCCATTATTTAAGGGATTGTGTTTTGTAAAAGTGCCACAAAAGTACTTAAAAATGTTGAGTTCCAAAGCCGTGCAATTGTTAATTAAATCCAAAATTAAGAGCGTAAAAAGGAGTTTTTTACTGAATTAAATATGGTAAATTTTCATCGAAAACTGGATTAAAGTGGTTATTTGGTTTCTATTTAGATTTGAAATTCCAAATAGAAATTCAAATAATAATCATAATTTAAAATTATCAATTTTTTATATCGTCTTTTTAAGGCTTACTTTTGCAAAAAATATATACAACACGATTTTCTACAAATATGACTAAGGCTAAACATTTCCAACTCATTTTAATTCTAGGTTCAATGACAGCATTGGGCCCTTTTTCTATAGACATGTATTTGCCTGGATTTTCAGGAATTGCAGCTGATTTGAATACAACTGTAGCCAAGGTTTCTATGAGTTTATCCAGTTATTTTATTGGAATTTCGGCAGGACAATTACTTTACGGTCCTTTATTGGATCGTTTTGGACGAAAAAAACCTTTATTTATAGGTCTAATGGTTTATATTTTAGCTTCGTTAGCTTGTGCTTTTGTCACTGATATTGATGCTTTTATTGGCTTCCGATTTGTTCAAGCCGTGGGAAGTTGCGCTGCTACTGTAGCTTCTTTAGCCATGGTTCGTGATTTATTTCCGGCTAAAGAAACGCCTAATGTCTTATCTAAATTAATGCTTGTAGTAGGGCTTTCGCCAATGTTAGCGCCCACAGCTGGTGGTTATGTGACTACTTATTTTGGCTGGCATACTGTTTTTTTAATTCTGGCTGCTATGGGCGCTTTTGTGCTTTTGGCTACTCAATTGGGTTTGCCTAATACGCACAAACCGGATTTATCTATTTCTTTAAAACCAAAACCGATTATCACTAACTTTATTTCGATTCTAAAAGTACCGCAATTCTATACGTATGCTTTTACGGGAGCCATTGCGTTTTCGGGTTTGTTTACCTATGTGGCTGCATCACCGTTGATTTTTATGGATATTTTAAAAGTAGATGCCGAAATTTACGGATGGATATTTGCGTTAATGTCGATAAGTTTTATTGGCTCTAGCCAATTGAATTCGGTTTTGTTGAAACGTTTTTCGAGTGAACAAATGATTTTCGCTGCTTTGATTTCACAATCCATTATCAGTTTTGTTTTCTTGATTTTGGCTATCAATGATCTTTTAGGATTGTATGAAACTATTGGAATGCTTTTCTTGTTTTTAGCTTGTTTGGGAATTTCAAATCCCAATACGGCAGGATTGTCTCTGGCTCCTTTTTCTAAAAATACGGGAAGCGCATCGGCATTGATGGGAGCTACTCAATTAGGGATTGGTGCTTTGGCTTCTTTTGGAGTCAGCCTTTTTGTGAAAGATTCGATTACTCCAATGGTGGTTATTATGACTTCGACTACAATCTTAGCACTTTTTATTTTGATAATTGGCAAGCGAAAAATCAAAATGACTATTGTAAATACGGATGATGATGCAATGGCAATGGTGCATTAATCTATTATTGAACAATTTTAACCAATAAAAAAATACAATGATGAACTGGAAAGTATTAAAAACAGAAGATGATTACAATAAAGCTTCTATACGAATGATGGAAGTTTTTGAAGCTAAACCCAATACTCCAGAAAATGATGAGTTGGATTTACTTGTTTTTTTGATAAAAGAATATGATGATAAAAATTATCAATTCTAACCTAAATTAGTTTTAGTCGAAAAGCTATATTCTATACAAATCCAAAGCTTTTTGTAAAATAGTTTCAATTGTTTTTATGGGTAAATCCAGGTTTGGGTTGACTCTTAAAACTTTCATTTTTTTTCGGTCTCCTTCTTCTAATTCGGGAAAGTCAAGGAGTTTTCCTTCTACCATAAGTATGTAAGGTTCGTCTGTTTTTTTATCAGTCCATAAATAGCATAACATCTTTCTCTTGTAACAAAAACAAGGCATTCCCCATTTTTGTGTTTCGGTTATGTCTTTGTCCTGATTTAGAATTATACTTCGCAACGCCAGCAAGCAACTCTGGTTAGGTTCGGTTTTGTTCAGATAATAGTTTTCTAGTGCTTCCATCAATTTTTCTCTTTTGCTTTTAAACCTACTGGAATTTTCAAATCGCCGGTGTCGTACATATTGATATAAATGTCTAATGTGTCTTTGCTTCCAATTTCAGTCAGTCTATATCGATCCAGTAATCCAGTGTTATTAAAACCATTAGGGGTTTTAAATGCACAACAACTTCCTGCTCTAAAATAAGTCATTTTTTTATTGTTGGGGCCAAACAAAGCATTTAGAAATCGTCTTTCGTTTAGTGGTCCACTTTTATCATTTGCTCCGCCTACTTTAATTGGGTTTGACTGATCGTAACCATAGGTTTTGTCGTCAGTTGTTTCAGTTAGCCAATAGGTGTTGTTGTCCATTAATTCGACCGCCTTGGTACGTGTATTGCCAATGCCTTTGTCTTCGTTAGTACTTGTTTTTGTTTGTGAGAAGGAAGAAACAGTAATAAGAGTTAGTGGTATAAGTAGTTTTTTCATGGTTTGGTTGGTTAATATTAATTGTAAGTTTAAAATAGAATTATTTTACTCTAAAGCTAGCGCAAGCGTCCCGCTTGTGCCCACAATTTAATTCATGTCAATCTTTAAAATGGTATGATCATCATTACCATAATTTCTTGCGCTGCTGTATTTCCAATCTATTGGGTCAGTTACAAAACCTGTTACTACTGGATTTTGGTGTATGTAATTTAATTTTTGTTCGAATACTTTTAACGACCAAATTTCAATGGGTTGGTTGTGTTGTTGCCAAAATTGTTTGTTGACATTATTAGAATTTTTTATTCCTGCTCTTGAAAACATCCACAACATCCATTCTTTTCTACTCTCTTGTGGGTTGTCTTCAATAAGTTGAAGCATTTTCTTTGAAGTAAAACCTTTAAAATCCCTTATTAATCCAGAAGGATCATTTAATGCTGAACGAAATATTAAATGGATATGACTTGGCATAATACAATAACCGTAAAGTTCCATTCCTTTATTTTTTCTGCAAAAATCTAACGATTCTATGATGCAACAAAAATAAATATCTCTGGTAAAAACATCTATCCAGTTTATAGTAGCAAATGAAATAAAATAAGCTCCTGATTTTTCTCCAAACTTATATTTTCTACTCATGCTTTTAAAATATTATTGATGATTTTGTCTTTGCGGGCACAAGCGGGACGCTTGCGCTAGCTGTGAATATAATGTATTACAAAGGATTTTTTGAGATTTGCTAACGCAAGCGTCTCGCTTGCGTCAACAATTAATGATCATCGTTATTGTAAATTTATTAGACTTCTGTATAGTTATAAAGCTTATTTTTTGCGGGCACAAGCGGGACGCTTGCGCTAGCGTGGGGGATTGTTTAAGCTACTCTTTTGGTTTAATATTTTACGATTTCAGATAATTTTCCATTTTTGAAATATAGTTTATATATTCCAGTATATTCCCAAACTTCGAGTTCTCCGCTTGCATTTTTATAATTTTTTCTATTTAAAGTTATTCCGCAAATATCTGAACACATATCTTTTGACATTCCAATTGTCAGATTCTTTTGAAAAACTAATTTTCCAAACTTCTCTCCATATTTTTTGATAAAAACATTTTCTTCTGACTTGTTTTTATTTGCATTTTCAGTTTTCAGTTTTTCTAAATCATTCTTTGCTAAAAGAACATTTTCAAAGTTCCACCTACTTCCATCTAAATCAAAAATAACTTTGTCTTTTTCATTGCTTAATAAAACTGTGAATACAACTTCTTCATCATTGGTATCGTTACTATTTTCTATTTCTAAATCTTTTCTTCTTAATAATGTAAGTTCTCCTTTCCATTCAGTTCCTTTGTCAATATACATGCTAAAATTAGTTTTTGATATAGGATTTCTAATTGCGTTAAAATCTTTAATAGCAATAAAGGTTTTTCCATTTATTAACTCTTTCTTTTTTTCAAAATATGGAGATAGAATAAATTGAGGATTTGATGAAGATTCAATTACATATATGGTTTCATTGTTTAAATTATCTTTTAGTTCAAAAAATATATCTGCAAAAAAATCCTCATTTAAATTGCTTTTGATTTCGTTGTATAATTCTGATTTTTCAAATGAAGGATTAATATTAACAACAGTAAAATATCTATTGCCGATTTGTGACCAATTTAGAATTTCAATTTTGTCAGTTTTCTTAAAAAATATTATATCATTTTCTCTGTAATTGTCGGGATACGTTGGGTAATATATTTTTAAACCATTATATCTCTTGTAGTATTCATTTATGTCACATTGTTTTTCATCAAATGGATTTTTTCCACTACCGCTTTCGAGTATTTTTGTGATTTTTGCTCGATAATATTCTGAATGTTCTATAAAATTTTCAGTTGGATTATATGGAGGGAAGTTTGTTTTTTTTTCGACTTCTACTGCTTTTTCAATTTTTCCGATTTCAATTTGCTAAAAAATTGATATTGTAAATATAGACGCAACAGCTGTAAATAATATTTTTTTATTCATTTTTAAGTTATTTATGTTTTCCTAAAATTGGTTTTAAATGCTTGGCTAAATCATTTTCTAAAACTTCCATTAGATTAATCATGTCAGCATCAAACTCAAAAACAGTTAGTTTTAAATTTAGATTAAGTTCTTTTGCCCAATAAAATAGTTGTAATCCTTGAGTTCTATTTACTTTGTAATAACCTAAATGCTGAATAAGTCTTCCCCAAAAATGGCGTTTAACTTTTCCAACATAAAGTATCTTACTTTCCACTATTTTACTTTTAATAGCAGGAATTGATTTGGAATTTTCGCTAATTGAATATTTTCTAATTCTACTAACTATTTCGGAACTTAAGTTATCTGAAGTTATTTCAAAGTAATACAAACAAGGTCCAACAAATTCTTTTAATTCGATAAACATTTTTCCGTGCTTATCTGAATTAGTGATGTCAATATGATTATAGTCCTCTAATTCACAGCAATTAATGTAGAATTCTTTTGTTCGTTTTACTCCATTTTTTGATACATTTTGTAAAGGGATAATAGCATTACCGCTAATTTCTTTAATTATTTTTTCCATATAAAGTTTCTTGTTTTTTAGTGTAGGTTTTTGATTGTTATTCTGATAAATGTGATTTTTACTTGTTTTCAAATATATTAAAATATTCTTACAAAAGAAGTTTTAGAAATAAATGTTTTTGAACTATAAAACCCTGTTAGCCTTTTAAACTCTGACAGGGTTATTAATAGTATACAGATGTAAAATAAAAAACTATTCCACAATAATCCCATGCTTATACAGCAAGCCTTTAAGACCTTCGAGGGCGAATTGGGCTTTTTTTAGTTTTGTTTTTGAGGGATCGATGGTGTAGTTGTAGCTGCTTCTAAAATCGACTTTGTTAGCAATGGCTTTTTCAAATTCGGAGCGGTACAAATCGCAATTTATGAATTGGACGCCTGTTAAATCGGTTGCCATGAAATCGACAGCAACAAGGCTTGAATTAGTAAAAGTAGTGCCTTTCATTTTTAGGGCATAGAATTTTGAGAAATCCAGTGCGCAGTTTTTAAAGTGAATCTCGAAGATGAGTTTGTCACTCATAGAGAAATTGACTTCTTTGATTTGGCAATCATTAAAAAATACGGTTCTAAAAGCCGTGTGGTTGATTTTGGAAGTATTGAAATTGCAGTTGTTGAACTGGCAATCCATAAAAGTAACACCTATTAAATTGCATTCTGAAAAATCACAATTGTTAAAAGTACAGCTTTCAAATTCTTTAAGGTTGAGTGTTTCCAGACCATAGCGGATGTTGTGGTAGTGTTGGTCAAAGAAGTACTCGGTCATTTTGTTAGGTTAGAGGTTAGAGGTTAGAAGTTAGAAGTTGGAAGAAAGAAAAAAGAATTTAGAAAGCAGTCAGCAGAATTTTAAAATCTACTTTCTGCTTTCTAAATTTTGCAGTCTGCAGTTTAAATCTGCATTCTGAAATCTGACGACTGCCTTCTGAATACTGACCACTGAAATCTACTCCTCTTCTTTTTGTCCCATCATCATTAGATAGGCTTTTAGGAATTCGTCGATTTCGCCGTTCATTACGCCATCAACGTTGCTGGTTTCATAACCGGTGCGGACGTCTTTGACTAATTTATAAGGTTGCATCACGTAATTTCGAATTTGCGAACCCCATTCAATTTTCATTTTTCCGGCTTCAATATCGGCACGTTGTGCTTGTTTCTTTTTTAATTCGATTTCGTACAATTGCGAGCGAAGCATTTGCATGGCACGCTGTCTGTTGTCTTGCTGCGAACGGGTTTCAGAACACTGAATCTGGATTCCTGTAGGTTTATGATACAGCTGTACTTTGGTCTCTACCTTATTTACGTTCTGTCCTCCGGCACCACTGGATCGTGAAGTTGTAATTTCGATATCGGCAGGGTTAATGTCAATTTCGATACTATCATCCACTAATGGATACACATAAACGGAAGCAAATGAGGTATGACGTTTTGCATTACTATCAAACGGAGAAATACGCACCAATCGATGCACGCCATTTTCACCTTTTAGATAACCAAAAGAATAATCGCCTTCAAATTCCAGCGTTACGGTTTTGATTCCTGCAACATCGCCTTCCTGATAGTTGAGCTCTTTGATTTTGAAACCGTATTTTTCGCCCCACATCATGTACATACGCATTAACATCGAAGCCCAGTCACAACTTTCGGTTCCACCAGCACCAGCTGTAATTTGCAAAACAGCACTTAGTGTATCTCCTTCATCCGAAAGCATGTTTTTAAATTCGATGCCTTCAATATGATTTTGAGTCAGTTGGTATTGATCGTCTAGTTCTTCGGCTGTGAGTTCGCCTTCTTTGTAAAATTCGTAGGCGAGTTGTAATTCGTCTGCAAATGCAACTGCTTTATCGTAGTCTTCAATCCACTTTTTTTTGTTTCGAAGATTCTTTACAATAAGTTCAGCTTCTTTGGCGTTGTTCCAAAAATCCGGAGCAAAGGTTTTTTCTTCTTCGTTAGAAATTTCGATAAGTTTAGCATCGACGTCAAAGATACCTCCTCAACGCACCAAGGCGCTCCACAATACCTTTTATTTGTTCGGTAGTTGTCATAAATTATGTAATTTTGTTGCACAAAAATAATAAAAAAAATCACGTAGGGGCTACAGCCAATGTATCTCTATAAAAAATATAAAAATGCAAATAAATTTAGTTAGCGATACGGTAACAAAACCGTCCTACGAAATGCTTCAGTATATGTTTAATGCCGAAGTAGGTGATGATGTTTACAAAGAAGACCCAACAGTTATTGAACTTGAGGATAGAGTGGCAGCCATTTTTGGGATGGAAGCGGGTTTGTTTTTTCCTTCGGGTACGATGGCAAATCAAACTGCAATCAAACTGCATACTCAACCAGGCGAACAATTAATAGCCGATAAATATTCGCATATTTTTCATTTTGAAGCAGGAGGAGTTTCTTTTAATAGCGGCGTTTCCTGCTGTTTGCTAGAAGGAAATCGTGGCATGATTACAGCGGAACAAGTGGCTGGAGCGATTAACAAACCAGATTTTTACCACAGTCCGTTAACGAGTTTGGTTTGTTTGGAAAACACTACTAATATTGGTGGCGGTGCTTGTTATGAAATGGAGGAAATAGAAAAAATAAAAGCAGTTTGCGAGGCTAATAATTTGAAATTGCACTTAGATGGCGCTAGAATTTGGAATGCTTTGGTAGCCAAAAGACAAAGTCCGAAAGATTTTGGGAAATTATTTGATACTATTTCGGTTTGTTTTTCAAAAGGATTGGGAGCGCCAGTGGGATCAGTTTTATTAGGCGACAAAAAGACCATTCAGCGTGCTTTGCGAATCAGAAAAGTACTGGGAGGTGCCATGCGTCAGTCTGGATATTTGGCTTCAGCGGCGATTTATGCTTTAGAAAACAATATTAAATTATTAACAGAAGATCACCGACGTGCTAAAGAACTAGCTAATGTTTTGAAAAAGAAAAGTTGGGTAGCCACAATAGAACCTGTAGAAACCAATATTTTGATTTTTTCTTTAGTTCCTGAATACAAAGACGAAGTTTTGATTGAAAAATTAAAACAAAAAAATATCTCAATTAGTGCCATTGGTAATCGAAAACTACGCATGGTAACGCATTTAGATTATCGTGAGGTAATGCATACTTATGTAATTGAGACTTTATCGAAGATGTAGGTTTTAGAGCTGGAAGATGGGAGTGGGGAGTTAGAAGTTTTTCGTTTGCTGCGAAATAAGTAGCAATTCATTTTTATTTATAATTTCAATAGCAATGGGCTTCAGCCTGTTTTAAAATTTAAGAATGTAAAAAATGCTTTAGCAAATAAAAGACAATTTTATTTTGCTAAAGCATTTTTTTATTTTGAATACTCAAAGTGATATTCTTAAAAAAGGGTTTAATTAAATAGTATTATCAAAAACTTCTAACTCCCCACTTCCAGCTTTTCTTATTTTGCTAAAGCCTTTTAATTATTTAAAATCCTAAAAGTGATAGTTTAAAAGGGTTGAATTAAATAACATTAGCAAAAACTTCCCACTTCCATCTTTTTTACTTAAACAAATTATCCATTCCAGGAATCATTGGCATATCCATTTTGGCAACCGCATCCAGTTCCGCTTCGTTTACTTTAGTTGCTTTTTCGATGGCTTTATTGATTACTAAAATAATATAATCTTCTAGTTGTTCTTTGTCTTCTAATAATTCATCCGCAATAGTGATGGATTTTATTTTTCTATTGGCAGTAATCGTTACTTTCAATAAACCATCAGTACTTTGTTCGTCAACAAGAACAGTATCCAGACGTTTTTTTGTTTCTTCAATTTTATTTTGGGTTTCTTTTAATTTACCCATCATTCCCATTAAATCCATTTTTACTTTTTTTAATAATTAGTTTACGAAATTACTATTTTTACGCTGATTACAATGTTAAAATTGATGAAAAAGGTGCTCGTACTAGAGGTTGTTTCGCCTACTTTTGTGCCAGCTATTACAAAAAAAAGCAAGAATTACTCCATGATAGAAAAATCACAACCGCCTGTTGCTAAAATTATACCTACTGAATTAGAAAAGTTTGGAGATGTACGAATCGATAATTATTTCTGGTTAAATAACCGGGAAAATCCGGAAGTTATTGATTATCTAAACAAGGAAAATGACTACTACCAACAAATGACAGCTCATACGCAGGATTTCCAAAAGGAATTGTTTGAGGAAATGAAAGCGAGAATTAAAGAGCAAGACGAGTCGGTTCCTTATTTATACAATGGCTATTATTACATTACCCGATTTGAAAAAGCCAAAAATTATCCCATTTATTCCCGAAAAAAAGGAAGCCTTACCGCTCCGGAAGAAATTCTTTTTGATTGTAATGTTTTGGCTGAAGGTCAGGCGTATTTTAAACTAGGCGGAATGGCTATTAGTCCTGATAATAAACTGGCTATTTTTAGTACAGACGTTATTGGAAGACGCATTTATAACATTCAGGTTAAGAATTTAGAAACGGGTGAAGTTCTTGAAGATAAAATTGATAAAGTAACGGGTTCGGCAGTTTGGGCTAATGATAATAGAACGATATTTTATTCGAGTCAGGATGAGGTAACCTTGCGTTCGGATAAAATTTTCAAGCACAAACTAGGTACAAAACAAGAAGACGATGTATTGGTTTATTTTGAAAAAGACGACACTTTTAGTGTTGATGTATCCAAGTCAAAATCCAGAAAATATTTAGCGATAGAATCGGGAAGTACGTTAACTACCGAATATAGAATCTTGAATGCCGACAATCCTGATGGAAAATTTAAAATTTTCCAAAAACGAAAAAGAGGCGTAGAATACAGCATTAACCATTATAAAGACAGTTTTTATATTCTGACGAATAAAGATGATGCGGAGAATTTTAAATTGATGAAAACCCATGAGGAGGCTACTTCGGCAGAAAATTGGGTGGAAATTATTGGGCATCGTGAAGATGTTTTATTGGAAGATATTGAAATTTTTGCTAACTATTTAGTTCTGGAAGAACGTACAGGCGGTTTGAATAAAATCCGAATTATGTCCTGGGATGGAAGCCAAGAATATTACTTGCCTTTTGGAAGCGAAACGTACACCGCTTACACATCGACAAATGTTGATTTTGAAACCGAAATTTTGCGTTATTGTTATCAATCTATGGCAACACCATCATCGGTGATTGATTTTAATATGCGTACTAAAGAAAAGGACGTTAAGAAAGAACAAGAGGTCTTAGGAGGGAAATTCGATAAAAATAATTATACCGAAAAAAGAGTTTGGGCTACCGCCAAAGATGGAACTAAAATTCCAATTTCGATGGTGTACCGCAAAGAGTTGAAAAAAGACGGAAAAAATCCTTTATTGCTTTATGCTTACGGATCTTATGGACATTCTATGGATGCTCATTTTTCATCCACACGTTTGTCGTTGTTAGACAGAGGATTTATTTATGCTATTGCACACATTCGCGGTGGAGAAGACTTAGGAAGACAATGGTATGAAGACGGAAAATTGCTTCAAAAGAAAAATACTTTTACTGATTTTATTGATTGTTCTAGAGATTTGATTGAGCGAAAATACACTTCAGCGGCACATTTGTATGCCGAAGGAGGTTCGGCAGGTGGATTGTTGATGGGAGTGATTATAAATGAAGCTCCAGAGTTGTATAACGGAGTTATCGCTCAGGTTCCTTTTGTAGATGTAATAACTACAATGTTAGACGATACTATTCCGTTAACCACTGGAGAATACGATGAATGGGGAAATCCAAATGTTAAAAAATACTATCAATACATGCGATCGTATTCCCCTTATGATAATGTCAAAAAACAACAGTATCCTAATATGTATGTTTCTACAGGATTGCATGATTCGCAAGTACAGTATTGGGAACCAGCTAAATGGGTTGCTAAGCTAAGAGAATATAAAACAGATAATACCGTTTTGTATTTGGATACTAACATGGATGCAGGTCATGGAGGTGCTTCCGGAAGGTTTGAAGCACTAAAAGAATTAGCGAAAGAATTTAGTTTTTTACTAGATTTAGAAAAAATTAAAAAGTAATTAGTTTTTTTTTGTTAAATTTGCTGCGTATCCAGGTTAAATAAAACTTAATCTTGATTAACTATTTTTTTATGAAAGAAGAAATAAATGCTTATAATAATGTTTTAGAACTGATAGGAAATACACCTCTTATCAAGATAAACAAAGTAACCGAACATTTAGAAGGTAATTTCTATGCTAAGGTAGAAGCTTTTAATCCGGGACATTCCTCAAAAGATAGGATTGCTTTATACATTATTGAAGAAGCAGAAAAAAAAGGTATATTATCTCCTGGCGATACTATAATAGAGACTACATCAGGTAATACTGGTTTTAGTTTAGCTATGGTAAGTATTATAAAAGGATATAGCTGCATACTGGCGGTAAGTTCTAAATCATCCAAAGATAAAATAGACATGCTTCGTAGTTTAGGAGCAAAAGTGTATGTGTGTCCGGCACACGTTTCTGCTGATGATGAGCGTTCTTACTACAGTGTTGCTAAGAGATTGCATGAAGAAACTAAAGGTTCAGTTTATATCAATCAGTATTTTAACCAATTGAATATTGATGCACATTACAACACAACTGGTCCTGAAATCTGGAAACAAACTAACGGTAAAATTACGCATCTTGTTGCTTGTAGTGGAACTGGAGGAACAATCTCAGGAACGGCTAAGTTTTTAAAAGAACAAAATCCGAATATTAAAGTTCTGGGTGTAGATGCTTTTGGTTCAGTATTGAAAAAATACCACGAAACAAGAGAGTTTGATACGGAGGAAATTTATCCTTACAGAATTGAAGGTTTAGGTAAAAACTTAATTCCATCGGCTACTGATTTTGATGTGATTGATAAATTCATGAAAGTAACTGACGAAGAAAGTGCGCATTCAGCAAGAGAAATAACCAGAAAAGAAGGTTTGTTTGTAGGTTATACTTCAGGAGCAGTTTTGCAAGCCATAAAACAATATGCAGAAGAAGGTGAGTTTGACGCTAACAGTAATGTAATTGCCATTTTCCCTGATCACGGTTCTCGATATATGAGTAAAGTTTTCAGCGATGACTGGATGAATGAACAAGGGTTCTTCGATAGTATTAACGAAGAAGAAGTACAAAAAATTGAAATGATAAAATAGACTTTCTATTTTCGAAATATAAAACTCCAGAGCAATCTGGAGTTTTTTTATGCGTTTTTTTACCATATAAGAAATTAAAAAAATGGAGTATAAGGGATTAATACAAAAAACTGTGGAGTTGGAAAAAAATTACCGCAGAGAGCGCTAAGTTTTTTAGCCTTAGCTTTGCGAACTTTGTGCTTTTAGAAGCACATTCTTAGATGAAAATCTTTGCGCTCTCTGCGATAAAAATAATTAGAACGTATTTTTATGTTTCTCCACAACATTTAGCATTGATCCGTATAAGGACTTATTAAACTTAACTTAATGGTTTTAAATTTTATAACAAATTACGTTTTTATCTAAAATGATTCGAATAAAAGAATACTTTTGAGAAACACTCCATTTTAAATAATAGTAATGATACTAAAATCAAAAAAACATTCTAAGTTCATTTTTGTTCTTCTTTTATTTTCTTGTAGTATTCTTTTTGGGCAAGTAAAAAAAGACACCATTTCGTTATCGGAATTAGAAATAATGAATACTCCTATTCGAAATTCAATACAGCAAACTGCAGCTGCTGTTTCCATTATTACCGAAAAAGAAATCAATCAGGCTGATGGCGTAATTTTGACTCCTGTTCTCAATAAAATTCCGGGTATTTTTATGCAGCAAGGGGCTTTGAATACCAATAGAATTACCATTCGGGGAATTGGAGCGAGAACACAATACGGAACCAGTAAGATTAAAGCCTATTTTGAAGGAATTCCTCTTTCTAGTGTCGAAGGAGATACCACACTGGAAGATATTGATTTAGAAGTTTTGGGAGGAATCGAAATTATAAAAGGGCCTAATTCTACTAGCTTTGGTGCTGGATTAGGAGGTGTTATCAGTTTGAGGGCAAAGCAATTGGATACAGAAACTTCTTTTGCTAAAACAGCCACTACTTTTGGCAGTTTTGGTCTAATAAAACAAATTTTGTCTGCCGGTTACAGCGATTCACAATCCAGTCTTTTTGTCAACTATAGTAATTTACAGCAAGAGGGTTATCGGGAGAATAGTGATTATGACCGACAGTCATTAAATCTATTTGGAAAACAAAAGATTTCTGAAAAATCTACGCTTTCCTTTTTTGGAATTGCCACCCGATTGAAAGCTTTTATTCCGAGTTCGATAAGCGAAACTACTTTCAATATAAACCCTAAGTCGGCGGCGGCTACCTGGTTGGCTGCTCAAGGATTTGAATCCTATGATAAATTGATGGTGGGAATTGGATTTGAACACCAGTTTTCAAAAAGTTGGTCGGCGGATGTTAGTCTTTTTTCGAATTTGAAAAAGGCTTATGAGCCACGTCCTTTTGATATTTTAGAAGAAAAAACAAATATGCTGGGCTTTAGAGCCAAAGTAAATTATAAAGCTTCTTTGTTTTCGTTGCCTAATACAATCAGCTTTGGAACTGAATTTATGACTGAAAATTATGATTTCTCGCTTTTTAGAAATTTATATCAATCGTATCCTGGACAAGGCAGTGTTCAGGATGAGCGATTTAGTGAGATGGAACAAAAAAGAGGCTATTGGAATGGGTTTATACAAATGGAAACCCAACTTTCGAATAAGTTAAATTTAGAATCTGGGCTGGCATTTAACACGACTCATTACAACCAGCAGGATATTTTTTTAGCTGATGAAAATTCGAAAGAGAAATATACTTTTGCTTCTGTTTGGTCTCCCAGATTTGGGCTTTCGTATAAAATAGATGATTCGAAAAATGTATATGTTTCGTTGAGTAAAGGTTTTTCGATTCCTTCAGTTGCTGAAACATTAACTCCCGAAGGACAAATTAATACCGATTTACAATCGGAAAAAGGGATTAATTATGAAATAGGTTTTAAGGCTAATTTTTTCGAAAAAAAGCTTTATACAGAAATGATTTTATATTCCACTCAAATTAATAATTTATTAGTGGCCCGCCGCGTTGCCGAAGATCAGTATGTAGGGATTAATGCTGGCGAAAGTTCGCATCAGGGATTAGAATTTTTATTGAATTACAAGTTTCAACCCAATTCGAATATCCAGCTGAATCCTTATTTTTCGGCAACAATCAATCGTTTTGAATTTAAAGATTTTGTAGATAACGATACTGATTATTCAGGGAAAATGCTGCCAGCTATGCCTGATACTCAATTTAATTTTGGATTTGATTTGGTTAGCGCCATGGGGTTGAGTTTCAACGCTTCTTATCGATTAACGGGTAAGATGTATCTTGATGATGCTAATTCGAAAGAAACTGCGGGATATGAACTATTAGACGTGAAAGCAGGATATGGTTTTTATATTCTTAAAAAAGTAAAAATGGAAATCAATTTGGGAATCCAAAATGCTTTGAATGAAAAATATGCAGCCAGTATTTTACCTAATGCAGTAGGTTTTGGCAGTACGCCAGCCAGATATTATTATCCAGGAAATCCAGGAAATTATTATGGAGGTTTTAATGCTGTTTATGCGTTTAACTAGAGGCTGTTTAAAATTATTTTAGAAGTGAAATCTTAAAAGGATGGAAAATTTCTTGAAAATTCATCAGAATTACTCCCTTTAGGGTTTGGGGAAATTAATTTTGATGAATTTAAACTTAATTTTAACGGGCAATTTTGTTTTGGTATTCTTTAGGTGTGTTTGCTGTGTTTTTCTTGAAGAGTTTGTTGAAATTAGAAACGGTTTTGTATCCGCATTCATAGGCTATTTCTGAGACACTCATATCGGTTTCAATAAGGAGTTTACAGGCATTTGAAATTCGGATTTCATTCAAGTATTCAATAAAATTCTTTTTGGTTTTTGATTTGAACATTCTGCAAAAAGAGGTTGGAGTCAAATTAGCAATCTGAGCCACTTCATCCAGCGAAATCTCTTTTTTGTAATTCTCTTTTACATATTGATAGACATCAGAAAGACGGTCTTTTTTGAAAGAATCGTTAGTAGGAGTGTAGGTTTCGTTATTTATAAAGTCGAAATCTGTAGTGGCTGAAAGTAGTGATAGAATTTCAAAAAGTCCAATGATAACTTCAAAATCTTGTTTGGCAACTAGTTTTTCTAATTTTTTAGCGATCAGTTTATTCGTTTTCCCGGTAATTGAAAGTCCTTTTTTTGCTTTTTCAAAAAGAGTATTGATTTTTTGAGCTTCTTTTAATTCATAAAAAGCGGGCCCAAAAATATCTTTATTGAAATAAACTACAATGGCTTTTGCCTTTAGTTTATTATTGTGATAGTAAATTTCGTCATTCAACCAAACGTGCGGAATATCGGAACCCAGAAATACCAAGTCGCCCGACTCGAAATTAGCAACAGAATTACCAATAATGCGTTTCCCAAAACTTTCTTTTACATAGACCAACTCTAACTCAGGATGAGAATGAAAAGGAGCCTGAAAGAAAGGTTCTTCTCTTGAGAGCACAGAAATGGCGCTATTGAGATAGGATGATATTTTTGTTTTTTCTAGTTTCATCAGTTTTCAAAGATAATTAATAATTAGATAAGGATAAAATCGAATTATTATATGGTTATATGGCATAGTACCTTTATTCTTTTGTGTTTTGGTAAAACCGGAATACTAATCGTTTGATAATTAAAATAGTACTGGATTGAATGCAGTAAATAATTGAAATCTTTTTTTTGGGAAGACTTTAATAAATTAAGACTATTTTATCTCTTGAAAACGAAGCGTTTATTTATAAATTTGTCCTTTTAAACAAAATATCATTTTTAATAATTTAATACTACAATTTAAATGTTCTCATTAAAAGATAAAAAAGCAATTATAACTGGTGGTGGAAGCGGAATAGGAAAAGCCATTTCAGTTTTATTTGCTAAGCAAGGAGCTGAGGTTCATATTATAGAATTAACTGCCGAAAGTGCACAATCTACGGTTGACGAAATTGTTGCCGAAGGTGGAAAAGTTGTTGCTCATGCTTGTAACGTTGCAAAACACGATGAAGTAGTAGCAACTTTCGAAAAAATTGGTAACATTCATATTTTAGTGAATAATGCCGGAATTGCTCATGTAGGTAAGGTAGATACGACTGCTGAAGCTGATTTTGACCGAATTATGGATGTGAACGTAAAAGGAGTATATAACTGTTTGCACGCTTCGATTCCGCAATTCCGTAAGTCGGGTGGTGGATCGATTGTTAATATGGCTTCGATTGCTTCATGGGTAGGAATACCTGATCGTTTTGCTTATTCTACAGCTAAAGGAGCAGTGATGGCAATGTCATTATCTGTGGCTAAAGATTATATCAACGAGAATATTCGTTCGAACTCTATTTCTCCGGCGCGTGTACATACGCCATTTGTAGATGGATTTATTTCGAAAAATTATCCAGGAAATGAGGCTGAAATATTTGATAAATTATCAAAATCACAACCTATTGGAAGAATGGGGAAACCAGAAGAAATTGCTACTTTAGCATTGTTCTTAGCAAGCGATGAAGCTGGTTTTATCACAGGATCGGATTATCCAATTGATGGAGGATTTATCAAATTAAATAATTAAAAAAGAGTTGCTAAGATTCTAAGCTGCTAAGTTTCTAAGATTGAAACTAAGAAAAGGCTAAGAATCTAAGCTATTAAGTAATAAGTTTAAAAAAAAACTTAGAAACTTAGAAACTCAGTAACTTAGTAACTTTTAAAAAAATATAAAGAAATGAAATTAATACGTTTTGGAGCAGAAGGCGGCGAAAAACCAGGGATTTTAGTGGGAGAAAAAAGATATGATGTTTCTTCAATTGTAACGGATTACAACGAATCTTTTTTTGAGAATAATGGCTTAGAAAAATTAAAAGCAGCTATTGAAAGCGGCACTTCTTTCCCTCAGGTTGCTGATGATATTCGTTTGGGTTCTCCGGTTGCACGACCTTCAAAAATTATTTGCATTGGTTTAAATTATGTAGATCACTGTCATGAAACTGGTGCTCCAATTCCAACTGAGCCTATTATTTTCTTTAAATCGACTACTTCTTTATGTGGACCAAATGACAATGTGATTATCCCTAAAGGAAGTGAAAAAACGGATTGGGAAGTTGAATTGGCTTTTGTAGTGGGTAAAAAAGCAAGTTATGTAGAAGAAGCTGAAGCTTTAGATTATGTTGCCGGATATGCTTTGTTAAACGATTACAGTGAGAGAGCTTTCCAAATTGAAATGGGCGGACAATGGGCAAAAGGAAAAGGTTGTGATACTTTCGCACCTCTTGGACCTGTTTTAGCTACTCAGGATGAAATTGCTGATGTAAACAATTTGTCAATGTGGTTGTCTGTAAATGGTAAAAAATTTCAAAACAGTAATACTTCTAACTTAGTATTTAAAATTCCATTTTTAGTGCATTATTTAAGTCAGTTTATGACTTTACTTCCTGGTGATATCATTAGTACAGGAACGCCTCCGGGAGTTGGTTTAGGAATTAAACCAGATCCTATTTTTATAAAAGCAGGTGATGTTATCGAATTAGGTATTGAAGGTTTAGGTTCAAGTAAACAAGTTGCTGTAGCTTATTCAAAATAAGAGATACTGAATATATTTTTTAAAAAGAGCATTGGATTTTAGATTCAATGCTCTTTTTTAATTTATCTATTGTGTGTAATTCAGTTCTTGATGATAAAAATTCGTTTGTCCTTAACTTCAGCAGTCGAGTGTCAAATGTTTGAAGAATGCGTAAAAAGAAAATCTGTTTGAGTCCCGATGCTTCGGGACGAGTTATTTTCTTTTAGTATTCGAAAACTAATTTGACCGACGAAGAAGTGCAAGACTTGATTTTTTTATTTCTTTTTTGATCAAGCAAAAAAGAAAATTAATAAATCTATTTTTGTTCTATTTAACAATATAAAAAACTTTTGAACTCACATTTTTAATAGTTCATCCAACGGCTCATTATAAGAAAAGCTTCTTCGTTAAAAAATGTTTTTTAGTTAATTTATTTAGTTACAATGTTTTTATTTATGGATTTTTTTATTAAGACAATAAAAAAATCCATGTATTAGCACAAATTATCCATATTCGAATTTCGTTTAGATTCTATTTTTGTGTAGATACCTTTAGTATTATCTATTAACCAAAAATAAATCAAACCAACTCAATTATGAATGTATTACAACCCGCAGATTATATTGTTTTTTTAATCTACTTTGTTATTGTTACAGCCTACGGGATGTACATTTACCGAAGCAAGAAAAATGCAGTAACCAGTTCTAACGATTATTTTCTAGCCGAAGGTTCGCTTACCTGGTGGGCTATTGGAGCCTCATTAATTGCTTCTAATATTTCAGCAGAACATTTTATCGGGATGAGTGGTTCAGGGTTTGCGATAGGATTAGCGATTGCTTCTTACGAATGGATGTCGGCTGCCACATTAATTGTTGTGGCGATG
>NZ_JBCFQK010000012.1:0-126336 GCF_041729735.1 Flavobacterium magnesitis
AAAACAGGCCACAGACCTGTCTGCCGACGGGCAGGTAACACTAATCTAACAGATAAAAACGGATTTCTCATAGCTCTTTGTAAATCACAATCTGCGATAATCCGTTAAAATCAGTTTCATCGGTGTGGCATTGGATCAATGCTAAATGTTGTGGAGAAACATAAAAATCGCTCTAATTATTTTTTACCGCAGAGAGTGCAAAGATTTTCATCTAAGAATGCGCTTCTAAAAGCACAAAGTTCGCAAAGCTAAGACAATACAAAACTTTGCAAACTTTGGCTTATTATAAAAGCTAAGGCTAAAAAACTTAGCGCTCTCTGCGGTAATTTTTTTTCCTACTCCACAGTTTTTTATATTAATCCGTGCCATTCTCAATAATTGTTATAAGAAACGGATAGTCATAAAAAGTAAATCTCACTAACTTCAAATAATTAGTGAGATTTACCAAAACAGCTATTGCTAGCTTAATTAATTTGCAATAATTTCAAAACTGTTATCCGCTACCTTAATCATGTGGAGCGCTTTTGAATAATTCAAAAGAAAAGAAACAACTTCTTTTTTAGGTTTCATCGTTGTGGTAACTAGATTTTTTTTAGAGTAAATTTTTGCCATGTTCTATTTCTAAATTTATGTGTTAGAATACAACGGGACAAGTATTTAAATATTGTTTAATTGGTCAAAATAATTTGATGTTTATCAATTACTTTCCTCAAATTCATCAAAGCATAACGCATTCTGCCTAAAGAGGTATTGATGCTTACACCTGTTATTTCTGAGATTTCTTTAAAACTCATGTCTTTGTACATTCGCATAATCAAAACTTCTTTTTGATCTTCTGGAAGTTCTTCAATCAATTTTTGAATGTCTAATTCCACCTGATTGGCAATCAATTGATTTTCGATTGTTAGTGAATCATCCGTCATAATCGAAAACACCGAAAACTCCTCGGTTTCCCGATACATCGGCATTTTTTTATTTTTTCTAAAATAATCAATGACCAGATTGTGGGAAATTCGCATGACCCAAGGAAGAAATTTTCCCTCTTCGTTATACGAATTGGATTTTAAAGTTTTAATTACTTTTATAAAAGTATCCTGAAAAATATCGTTAGAAACATCTCTATCGGAAACTTTTGAATATATAAAACCGTAAATTTTAGATTCGTGTCTTTTAATTAAAGTAGCTAAGGCTTCTTCTTTGCCCGCTATATAATCCTGTACCAACAAAGCGTCGGAAATTTGAATATCAGCTATCATAGTAATACTTTTTAGTATGAGTTAATTAGGGTATTTTTTCTAAAAAGTAGTTTTATACTATAGGCGCTTTTATATTTAAGTCTAATATTGATTTTCCAAATTTAACAAATAATTGTTTCGACAAACAAATAAAAACAACAAAAATTACATAAAAACAGTTATTTATTAAATTTTAAATCATTTACCATCAACTATCCATACCAATATTTCTATATTAAAAAACTAAAATGGTATTGAAATTTATGATTTAATCGAACTCTATTCTCATTTATAAAATGATTACTTTTGTAAAAATCCATTATTTTCTATGAAAGTTGACTTTTCTAAAATAGATCCAAAGAAAAATATAATAATAAAAGGGGCTCAGGTACACAATCTAAAAAACGTTGATGTTGTCATTCCCCGCAATAAATTAGTAGTAATTACAGGGCTTTCGGGTTCTGGAAAATCCAGTTTAGCTTTTGATACTTTGTATGCCGAAGGACAACGTCGCTATGTAGAAAGTTTATCTTCTTATGCAAGACAATTCCTGGGAAGATTAGACAAACCAAAGGTAGAATACATCAAAGGAATTGCTCCTGCCATTGCCATTGAACAAAAAGTAAATACCACAAATGCGCGTTCTACCGTAGGAACTTCGACGGAGATTTACGATTACATGAAATTATTATATGCCCGAATAGGAAGAACATTTTCTCCAGTTTCGGGTCGTGAAGTCAAAAAAAATACGGTTTCCGATGTAGTTTCCGATGTAAAAAATCTAGAACTTAGTAGTAAATGGTTGCTTCTTGCTCCTATCCATCTGGAAGAAGGAAGACAACTAGAAGACAAACTAAAAGTATTGCTTCAGCAAGGTTTTTCCCGAATATTAGTCAATAATGAAACTGTTCGTTTAGACGAAATTGACCAACATTCATTAGACAATAAAGACATTACTTTAATTGTGGATCGAATTGTAGTTAAAGATGATGAAGAATTCTACAATCGTCTTGCCGATGCGGTACAAACTGCATTTTACGAAGGAAAAGGAATCTGTTATTTACAAGAATTAAATTCAGACAAGCGATTTGATTATTCGAATAATTTTGAGATGGACGGAATTAGCTTCTTAGAACCGAATGTCCATTTGTTTAGTTTCAACAATCCTTATGGCGCTTGTCCAAGCTGTGAAGGTTACGGAAATATCATTGGCATTGATGCCGAACTGGTAGTTCCAAACACCAGTTTATCAGTTTTTGAAAACGCCATTTTCCCTTGGCGTGGAGAAAGCATGAGTTGGTTTCGAGACGAATTAGTCAACAAAGCCTATAAATTTGATTTTCCTATTCACAAACCTTTCTTTCAATTAACCGAAGAACAAAAAGAATTAATTTGGACTGGAAATTCTTATTTTCAAGGACTGAATGATTTTTTCAAAGAGTTAGAAGAGAAAAATTATAAGATCCAAAATCGCGTCATGTTGTCGCGTTACCGAGGAAAAACCAAATGTCAAACCTGCAAAGGAAAACGCCTGCGTGTAGAAGCTTCTTACGTTAAAATAAATAACAAAACCGTTTCGGATTTAGTTGATTTACCAATTAAACATTTAGTTGATTTCTTTAAAAATTTAGAATTAGACGAATATGAAAAACAAATTGCCAAAAGACTTTTAGTCGAAATCAACAATCGTTTGTCATTTTTAACTGAAGTGGGTTTGGATTATTTGACGTTGAATCGAAATTCGTCAACACTTTCCGGAGGAGAATCGCAACGTATTAACTTAGCGACTTCATTGGGTAGTAGTTTGGTAGGTTCGATGTATATTCTGGACGAACCGAGTATTGGTTTACACCCAAAAGACAGCGAACGCTTGATAAAAGTATTGTTGTCGCTACGGGATTTAGGCAATACTGTAATCGTTGTTGAACATGACGAAGACATCATGAAAGCCGCCGATATGATTATCGATATTGGTCCTGAAGCAGGAAGTTTTGGAGGGGAATTAGTGGCTCAGGGAAATTTTGACCAAATACTAAAATCGACATCATTAACAGCAAAATATTTAAACGGAGACTTAGAAATTGCGGTTCCCAAAAAACGTCGCCCTTTTAAAAATTTTATCGAAATAAAAGGAGCCCGAGAAAATAACCTTCAAAATATTGATGTCACCTTTCCTCTTGATGTCTTAACCGTGATTACTGGAGTTTCTGGAAGTGGAAAAAGTACGTTGATCAAGAAAATTCTGTTTCCTGCTATGCAGAAGAAACTGGACAATGCTGGAGAAAAAGCAGGTCAATTTACTGAAATATCAGGTTCTTTTTCTCACATCAAACACATTGAATATGTAGATCAAAATCCGATAGGCAGAAGTTCACGTTCTAATCCCGTAACTTATATAAAAGCTTATGATGACATCAGAGATTTATTTGCAAAAGAAAAACTATCCAAAATAAGAGGCTATCAACCCAAACATTTTTCTTTCAATGTAGATGGTGGTCGTTGTGAAACATGTAGTGGTGAAGGAACCATCAATGTAGAAATGGTTTTTATGGCTGATGTCCAATTGCCATGCGAAACCTGTAATGGAAAACGCTTTAAAAAAGAAGTGCTCGAAGTCACTTTTGAAGGCAAAAACATCAATGATATTTTAACAATGACTATTGACGATGCCGTACACTTTTTTGAAACCAACAAGCAAACTAAAATTACTCAAAAACTAAAACCGCTACAAGATGTTGGTTTGGGTTATGTACAATTAGGACAATCTTCTTCTACTCTTTCTGGTGGAGAAGCACAACGTATCAAACTGGCTTCTTTTCTGGTAAAAGGGGCAACCAAAGAAAAAGCTCTATTTGTTTTTGACGAACCTACCACAGGTTTGCATTTTCATGATATCAAAAAATTATTAGCTTCCTTTGATGCTTTGATAGAAAAAGGACATTCTTTATTAGTAATTGAACACAATCTGGACTTGATTAAATGTGCCGATTGGATTATTGATTTAGGTCCAGAAGGAGGAGAAAACGGAGGTCAATTATTAGCCGTAGGAACACCCGAAGAAATTGTAAAAAACAAGAAATCAATTACTGCAAAATACTTAAAAGAAAAGCTGTAAAAAACAGAAAACTCCGTTTAAAGACGGAGTTTTTTTTTTATTATTTTCTTCACTAATTAACCATAACATTTTTCTTCAAAAGGCATTCCGTCTTCATCGATAGCAATTATAATTTTCTTTTCTTTTTTTGATTGATAATATTGAACCATCCACGGTATTGACCACAAGCCGAAAGTAGCACAAGAAATCCAAAAATTTAAATTATGATTAATTTTTGCTGGTTTTTTGGATAAAACTACAAAAGGTAATTTATCATTTACCTCTTCCACAACAAAACCCTTTTTGACTTTCTGGGCTAAAACACGAGATAATTTCTTTGAATTCTCATTGTTAATTAAAGGTACGTTTTTCATATTTGAGGGTATCTAAATTAATCTTTAACTAAAAGATAAAACTTGCCACAAATTTAATACCACAATTCAGAGTGTACAATACCCACTTTTAGTGATTAACACTACCAAAAAAGAGATAATTATAAAATCTATCTTACAATATTGAACTTTTTCAATAAACCGTCTATAACTTCATTGATTTGGAGAGAAATAACAAACTTATAATTCAAGTACACATAAGCTATGGTGACTAAAATAGATTTTAACCCAATAGCAATTATGGGGTGGAAAGGAAAATCCCAAAAGTAGAACACTAAAAATAAAATAGCAGTGAGATAAATTGAATATAATGTTTGCTTGGTAAATGGATACAAATGCAAGCGTTTAACAACAAAAAGCAACTTAGCCACACTGTATAAAGTAATAGACAATAAAGTAGCAAATGCCGACCCAATAATTCCATAAATAGGAATAAAAATCATGTTTAGAACTACTGTCAAGAATACTAAAAGAACTCCCAAAAACAATACTGCACGATAATACTTTGTATTAAAAATAATGGCATTATTATTCCCTAAAATCAAATCAAAATATTTAGAGAGACCAATCATAAAAACAACCGTTATTCCACTAAGATACAATTCTTTTTCGGCAGGATCTTTCAATCCCGCTATGATGATTTCGTATAACATATTGATATTGACAAAAATTCCCAACATTACTAAACCACCTACTACTTGCAAATTAATAGATGTTTTTTTATACAAGGAATTCATTTCGTCATGATTGTTTTCGTGCATTAATCTTGCCGTAATTGGATAGACAATTTGATGCATGGCACGACTTGGTACAGAAATTACCAAAGCAATATAAGTTGCTACCGAATAGAAAGCGATGTTATCAATAATCATGTATTGGTTCAGAATCATTTTATCTCCATCGAGCAGTAAATTAGCAACGCTTCCGGACAAAATAATATAAAAAGAATACACTAAAATATCTTTAGCATTGTCAGGAATGGTTAATTGAAAACTTGGCGGCTGAATACTAAAAGCATAAAACATAGTTACCAAAAGCGCCAAAAAATACACAATAGCCGTAGCATAAACGAATCCTTCTACTGACATCCAGCCATAATAAACGGCAATCAATAAAAATAATGAAGCCAATCGTAATGCTACTTCTTTAATAAAATTACCAAAAACCGAATGCATGTGAACACGCAACCAGGCATAGAAAATTTCGAAATAAGCCATACTCACTCCAATAAATGGAACAAGCCAAATGTAATTTTTAACAATCAGATTCTTTTTCGATAAAAAGAAAACAATATCATCAAAAAAAATAAATCCAATTAAACACAACGGAATAATAAAAAGTAACGGAAAAAGAACCGTAAAAGATAAAAATCGGGAACGTTCTTCGTGAGTTTTATATTGTGAATAGAATTTTACCAGCGTATTTTGCATTCCAATGGCAAATAATGGCATAATAACATTGGCACTCGAAACAATATAATTGGTTAAACCATAATAGGCTGCGCCAAGAAAAACGGGATACAAATAAATGGTATTAAAGCCTCCAATAGCAAAACCAATGTAAGTTATTATAGTATTCTTTAAAGACTGATTTAAAACGATTCCCATTTATGAAATTAGAGGTTTAGAAGTTGTACCAATTGCTCGGTCAAATTTTTTCTTGAATATTTTTGCAAACCTACACCATGAGATTGTAATTCTCCTTCCAGGTATTGATTATAAAAGTCCAAAATTAACTTTTTAAGTTTTACTTTTTCAGAATAATCAAAAAATACTCCTGTATTCGTTTCAGTAATAATTTCGGCAAAATCCGAACCGTTTGGACCAATAGCAATTATGGGTCTATTGGAAACCATATATTCAAATAATTTACCCGGAATAATACTTTTCGTTTCTTCCGAATCAATTTCGATAAGTAATAATACTTGCGATCTTCTTTGATGCACTATAGCTTCTTCATGCGAAACATAACCTAAATTATTCAAATAATCAGTCAAGCCAAAAGAAGTAATCGAATCTAAAACTTCCTGACTAACGGCTCCTATTAATTTAATTTCCAAATGCAATTTAAAATCAGGAATTTCAGCTATTAATTCGATCAAAGATTCCCATAAAAATTGAGGATTTCTAGCCGAAAGAAAAGAACCAATATGCGCCAAAGAAAATTTAGAATCCAGCGGTTGTTTATCTACTTTTTCCACATCAAAACCATTTGTAATTACAGCTATCGGTTTTTGGGTCAACACTTCAAATTCTGATTTTGTAGTTTTGCTGGTAACAATAATCGTATCGGCAGCATTTAAAACTTTGGATTCTAATTCTTTGTGTTTTTGAGCGGCATTATCCGATAAAAGTAACGCTTTATGATAACCAATGGTTGTCCAGGGATCTCTAAAATCAGCAAACCATTTTATATTTAATTTCTGCTTTAATTCCAAACCAATAAGGTGTAAACTATGTGGTGGTCCTGAGGTAACAATGGTATCAATGTTATTTTCAACAATGTATTTTTCTAAATAAGAAACAGAAGGTTTTACCCAAAAAAATCGAGCGTCAGGAATAAATAAATTCCCGCGAATCCATAAAAAGACCTTGTCTAAAAACGATTGTTTCTTTTGGTTAGGAATAATCCCTGAATTCATTTTCTTGGTTTTATTCTTCGATAAAAAAGAAGCCAATTGATACGGTTCGAATATTTTTTGCTTTAAAATTATAGCCTTATCCGAAACTTCTTTAAATAAGTTTTCATCAACAATAGGATAAGTTGGATTTTCAGGAACATAAACCACTGGCTGAACACCAAAATCAGGTAAATATTTAACAAATTTCAACCAACGTTGTACCCCTGGTCCTCCAGCTGGCGGCCAATAATAGGTAATTATTAAAAGTTTTTTTTGTTTCAAGTTTAAGATTTTGTGATATTGAATTATAAATCTCTATTTAATTTTTCAAGTTCTTCAATATCTAAAAGATCCTTGGGTCTGTTGGCTGCTTTTTTTGCAATTATTAGATTTTTATAATCAATAAAGAACACTGGAATTCCATCTATATCAATAACATTTGCTTTTTCTAATAAGGTTGAAAAAGACTGATTTTCTAAGCCTTTGACAGAAGTCATAATATCTAATCTAAAATTAAAATTTAGAGTAAAATCTGTCCAGCCTGGAATAAATTGCATTGTACTAATACTTTCATAATCACCTAAACCCATTTGTTTGATGGCATTTCTTAAATTCTCACGATTAACAATTGTATCTTCTATAAAAATGTCAATATCTCCGGTATTTCTTCCATAACCATAAATATTTACTGCAAATCCACCTATGGTTAGATAATTTACATTATTTTCTGATAAATATTTCCAAACATCTATTATTTGCTCATTCATATTCATTTCAAATTATTTTGATTTTGAATATTTTTTTGCATTTTTCAACATATAAGAAAGTTCGATTATTGCTATCAGCTTTTCAAAACGTTGTTGATAGGTCAATCGTCTCGTCTCTTCTATGTATCTCGCTTCCATTAATTTTGGATGTGCGTGATTTAATTTGACTTTGCCCATTTCATTTAAAAATTAGATTTTTTCTAAATTTATCTTTATCAAATTTACAAATAAATATTATATGTGGGGCGTCCCTTTTTTTCTTTCAAAATAAACTCCTCCTATCAACAACAACAACAGCATTCCTACTCCACTAATAAGCGTAATGGTACTTCCTGTTTTGATAACTTCTGGTTCAAATTTAAATTCAACGGTATGTACACCTTTTGGCAACATCATCGCTCTTAAAACATAATTTACAGGAAAATGGTCTGTTTTTACACCGTCAACATAAGCATTCCATCCGTTTGGATAATAAATTTCAGAAAAAACAGCCAAACCTTCATTTTTACTATCTGAAATGTATTTGATATAATTAGGCTTATGTGTACGCAATTGAATCGATCCTGTGGTATCCATATTGCGTTTTAAACGTGCGTTTTTAAATTTGTCACTATATAAGTTGATATTGAATACTGCTATTTTTTTAGTGTTTATCCTGTCTAGCGCTTTCATTTCGTCATTGGCTTTGTTGACCAATTTTACTTCGTTAACAAACCAGGCATTTCCGTTCGCATCTGGATTGACAACAGGAAATTCTTTTCCTTCTTTATCCGTTTGAATAACATACTTTACATTTAGCATATTCAAAATCTCCAGATTGTTTTTAGCAATTTGGTAATCAAATAATTGTTGCATTCTGCGAGGTTTAGCAGCATGATATCCACCAATTGATTTGTGGAAATAAGAAGTTCTTGCACTAGAGAAATTTCCGCTTACTTCAAAAACACGGTAATCGCTTGTATCTCTTAAAATTTGAGCATCAGCAGGCGTTTCCTGAAAAGGAACTGCAACTTCTCTTCCGCTTACAAAATCTTTAGCCGAAACGTATTTTTTGTCTACCAAAAACAAATCAGAAACCATAAACAAACCAACTAAAATGATGGCTGTGGTTTGAGCTATTCTATTTTTAATAAGCAACCATAAAACGCCAGCTGTCAAAATAACAAAGAAAGCCGAACGCAATAAATCTGCACTATACAGGGTTTTTCTATCTTTTTTAAGGGCATCCACAAAACTAGGCCCGTAACTTTCGTTAAAATAACTATCGCTTGCTCCTGAGAAACTGAACATACTTTTACATAAAAACAAAATCACAATAGTTCCTAAAACAATAGCTCCCGATTGCCATAATCCTTCCCATTGTTTATTTTTATCTGCTTTAAAAAAGGATTGTAATCCCATAACAGCCAAAACAGGAAAACACAATTCTAATATCACTTGAATAGAAGAAACGGCTCTAAACTTATTGTACATCGGCACATAATCAATAAAGAAATCCGTTAAAAGTGCGAAGTTTTTACCCCAGGAAAGTAATAAAGCTACAATTGCTCCCGAGAGAAATACATATTTTATTTTTCTGTCGTCTATAATTAAAGCTAAAATCCCTAAAAAGAAAACCACCACGCCTATGTAAGCTGGAGCAGCAACAATAGGCTGATCGCCCCAATAGGTTGGCATTCCAGTAACAAAATCAGCAGCTTGACCAGCAGGAACTCCTTGGCTAATCATAAAATCATACATGCTACTATCCGTACCTAAGGTTTCGCTGTTAGAACCACCAAAAAGCCTTGGAGCAATCAAATTGAAACTTTCGGCAACACCATAACTATACTCGGTAATATAATCACGAGTCATCGCACTGGTACTGGTACTTCTAGAACCATCTGGGTTAAAAGTCAATTCGCTTTTTCCACGGGTACTAAAATCAGCATATTCGGCTGTGGCCAATAAATTAGTAGCATTCGCTCCAATTGCAAAAATTCCAGCAACAGCTAACACACCAAAAGAAATGAACAGCGATTTAATTTCCTTGTTCTTAAAACTTAAATAACTGTAATACCCTGAAAGAATCAATAAGAAAATCAGCAAATAATAGGTCATTTGAAAGTGATTGGCATTAATTTCTAATGCCGTCGCCAACATGGTTAACAAACCTCCAACAACATATTTTTTATTGTAAACCAATATAAAACCTGCAATAACCATGGGCATATAAGCTATGGCATGTGCCTTAGCATTATGTCCAACTCCCAAAATAATAATGAGATAGGTTGAAAAGCCAAAGGCAACCGCTCCAAAAAATGCTTTTAATGGATCTACTTTTAAAACCAAAAGCAAACCATAAAAACCTAGAAAATAGAGAAATAAATAATCGGCTGGACGAGGTAAAAAACGCAATACATCATCTATTGCTCCAATAAAATCATACGGATATTTAGCGCCTAATTGATACGTTGGCATTCCTCCAAAAGCGGAATTGGTCCAGTAAGGCTCAACATGTTGTGTTGCTCTAAAATCGTTTTGCTCCTTCGCCATTCCGGTATATTGAGCAATATCCGATTGGAAAATTTGTTTTCCCTGAAGTACGGGATAAAAATAAATGAGTGAAACTAATACAAAACCAAAAATGGCAATAGCGTGCGGATATAACTTATTTATTATTTTCAATTTCTGAGAATTTTATTAAATATTGGATTACTATTGTGGCAAATTTAATCTATTTCTTCGTAATCCACATAATCTCCTACTTTTTTGGTTTCTCGAGGTTTCTTATCCTTGGGTGTATTGAAAATTATAGTTTCATCCTTTTGATTGTTTTGCCAAGAATCCTGATAGTGACGTTGTTGTTGCTGATGCATGTTTTGACCCGCTTTTTCCACTACTTTTTTAATTAATAGTGGTAAAAACAACTTAGCCAAAAACCTGAAAATATAATAAAAAGCTATAATGTAAAATAGTGTTTTTATAAATCCTGTAAAAGAAGCAACTTGCATAATCGAAATGTTTTTTAGCAAAATTAACAAATACTAACTTCAAAATTAGAATATCATTCTTAAATAAATAATAAAATATAGTACATTTGGAAAGCCTATTACTTTTAAAATCCAAAACAACATGTCTCAATTTAAAGTTTTATTAGTCTTAGCAATAAGTCTTTTAGCAAATTACAACTACGGACAACATACTGATGAAATCAATTCCAATCGTCCCGGCGAGACCATGTCAGCTTATGCTGTTGGGAAGTCGGTAATTCAAGTAGAAACAGGAATTTATGGTATTCAGGAAAACCATCGTTTATTAGGTTATGATGCTAATGGATATGGTGCCGACCTTACTTTGCGTTACGGTTTTTTACTGGAAAGACTAGAAATCATTGCCGACATTCAATATCAAAATCAAGATTTTGTAAATGGTTTTGACAAATACACTAAATCCAATTTAAAACAGACAGTTTTAGGAGCAAAATACCTCATCTACGATCCTTATAAAAATTACGAAAAAAAAATAAACATTTACAGCTGGAAAGCCAATCATTCCTTTGACTGGCATCAATTAATTCCTGCTGTTTCTGTTTTTGCAGGAGCAAATTTCACAGCAAAAGACAATCCCTATGCTTTTTCTCCTGAGGCTATGATTTCGCCAAAAGTGATGTTAATTACCCAAAATCACTTAGGAGACGGCTCTTGGGTTTTTGTAACCAATATTATTGCCGATTACATCACCACCGACTATCCAAGTTACGGCTACGTTCTGACTTTAACCAAAGGTTTCAGCCGAAAATGGTCTGGTTTTGTAGAAAATCAAGGATACAAAAGCGATTTTTACAGCGATGCCATCGTGCGTGGAGGAGCCGCTTTTTTACTCAATAAAAACATGCAGATAGATGCTTCTGTAAGCCATAATTTAAAAGACACACCTACTATTTTTTATGGTGGTATTGGTTTTTCATGGCGGTATGACAACAATTATAAAGAAGTCCGAATCAACATAGACGATGCTCCTTCTCAACCTAAATCGGTACGAAAAGTAGCCAAAAAAGATCAAAAACGAAAAGACGCAATAGAATAAAGAAACAAAAACATGATTACAGTAAAAGAAGCAAAAACAAAAAAAGAACTGACCGAATATATTAAATTTCCTTTTTCCTTATACAAAGACAATGAGTTTTGGGTTCCACCATTGATTGCTGAAGAATTAGAAACTTTTGACAAAACTAAAAATCCCGCTTTCGAAAATGCCGAAGCTTATTTTTATATAGCTTACAAAGACAATGAAATTGCAGGTAGAATTACAGCCATTATCAATTGGGCAGAAGTAAACGGACAACAAAAGAAAAAAGTGCGTTTTGGTTGGTTTGATGTTATCAATGACATCAATGTAACCGAAGCTTTACTGGAAAAAGTATACGAATTAGGCCGAAAAAACAATTTGGAATATGTTGAAGGTCCAATGGGATTTTCAAACCTGGACAAAGTGGGTGTTTTAACCGAAGGCTTTGATCAACTAGGAACTATGGTTACCTGGTACAACCATCCGTATTATGCTACTCATTTTGAGCAATTAGACTATGTTGTAGAAAAAGAATATGTAGAGAGTAAATTTCCGTTTTCAAACGTAAAACCAGAATTTTTCCAGAAAGCAAATGAGCTGGTCAAAAAAAGATACCAATTGAAACCGCTCAACTTTAAATCCACTAAGGAAGTAATGCCTCATGTAGATAAAATGTTTGATTTATTCAATACTTCTTATGCTAATTTATCTTCATTTGTAGCTATTTCTGATGTTCAAAAGGAGTATTTCAAGAAAAAATACATCAGTTTCATCAATCCTGAATATATTAAATTTGTAGAAGACAAAGACCATAATATTGTGGCTTTTAGTATTGTAATGCCCTCTTTTTCCAGAGCCTTACAAAAAGCCAAAGGAAAGCTTTTCCCTTTTGGATTATTCCATTTGCTTAAAGCAAAAAAACAAAGCAAAGACATGCTTTTCTACTTAATTGGCGTTCATCCTGATTACCAAAACAAAGCGGTAACCGCTATTATTTTTAACGAATATTACGAAACTTTTAAAGAAAAAGGAATCGAAAACTGTTTTAGAACTCCTGAATTAGCAGACAACGTAGCCATTCACAACCTTTGGAAACATTTTGACCCAAAAGTACATTGTCGCAGAAAAACATACCGAAAAGAACTTTAATTCAATGATTTTTGAATGTAGATTAACGATTCTTGATTTTAGATTGGAATTAGCAAATATTTTTTTTGCAAAATAAAAATCTAAAATCAAGAATCGTTAATCAAAAATCTGCAATCCTATTTTTTTGAATTAATTAGGGTTTGCAATCTATTTTAGTATAAACGATGTTTCCATCAAATTTAATTTTGCTTTTATCTTTAAAAGACATTTTATCATTAGTTTCTACCATTTCTCCATAACCTTCAACATAAGTATTGGCATCTTTTTTTAGGAAAGCTAATTCTCGAATAGAGGTTTTTCCTTCTGATTCAAATTTATAATCGGCAAAAATGGTATCTCCTTTTACATTGCCTAAAAGTGTACCAAAGCTTTTATCTTTCTCATAATAAGAATAATCTAATTCACCTGTAAATTCGTTTACACTATTCACATCCACAGACAATGTCAGGGTATCTTTTTCAATTACAGCCTGATAACATTCTTTTTGAGGTGTTTCCAGAGGAGATTTTACTTCAAGAGGCGGAACAACGACCTCCTTTTTTTTACTATCCACACAAGAAAATAAAATTGCAATCAAAACAACATTACTAAGTAAATATACTGCTTTCATAATCATTTAAGGTTTTGGGTTATTCTTGTAAAGGTATTTTAAAGCAAAAAAAATCCACTCATATACTGAATGGATTTTTTTTATATAATTCCCACTAGAGAATTTGATTTTATAAGCTTATGCGTCTAAATCTACTGTAGTTTTAGCAGCAATTTCTTTGTAAGTTCCGTTTACTAATTTCTCACGAATAGCTTCAAAAGCAGTCAATGTTTCATCAATATCAGCCAAAGTATGGGGAGCCGTAGGAATAACACGCAATAGGATCATTCCTTTTGGAATAACAGGATAAATTACAATCGACAAGAAAATACCATAATTCTCTCTTAAGTCATTTACCATTACCATTGCTTCAGGCACACTTCCTTCTAAATAAACTGGCGTAACACACGTATTAGTATCACCTATGTTGAATCCTTTAGCTTTTAAACCACTTTGCAAAGCATTTACATTTTCCCATAATTTATTTTTCAATCCTGGGTTATCACGCAATAATTGCAAACGTTTCAAAGAACCAATAGTTTGAATCATTGGCAATGCTTTGGCAAACATTTGAGAACGTAAGTTGTATTTTAAATAATCAATAACATCTTTGTCAGCGGCTACAAATGCACCAATGTTAGCCATCGATTTTGCAAAAGTCGAAAAGTAAACATCAATTCCGTCCTGACAACCTTGCTCCTCACCTGCTCCGGCACCTGTTTTACCAAGAGTACCAAAACCGTGTGCATCATCAACTAACAAACGGAAATTGTATTTCTTTTTCATTGCTACAATTTCTTTCAACTTTCCTTGTTGCCCACGCATCCCGAAAACACCTTCCGTAATAAAAAGAATTCCTCCACCTGTTTCTTCGGCTAATTTTGTAGCACGTTGCAGGTTTTTCTCCATACTTTCAATGTCGTTGTGTTTGTATGTAAAACGTTTTCCGCTATGCAAACGAACTCCATCAATAATACAAGCATGACCATCAACATCATAAACAATAACATCATTTCTGGTTACTAAAGCATCAATAATAGACACCATTCCCTGGTAACCAAAATTCAACAAGTAAGCTGATTCTTTCATTACAAAAGCAGCCAATTCCTGCTCTAATTGTTCGTGATATTTAGTATGACCACTCATCATACGAGCTCCCATTGGGGCAGCTGCACCAAATTCTAACGCTGCATCCGCATCTGCTTTACGCACTTCTGGATGATTCGCCAGACCTAAATAGTCATTCAAACTCCAGTTCAAAACCTCTTTTCCTTGAAATTTCATTCTTGGACCTAAATCTCCCTCTAATTTTGGAAATACAAAATAACCTTCTGCTTGCGAAGCCCATTTTCCTAAAGGTCCTTTATTGCTCTGAATTCTTTCGAATAAATCTTTTACCATACTATCGTGATGTAATAACATTAATTTTTAACAGTTTGCAAAAATAATTATTTAAATTTTATTAGGGGCTTTTAAGCAAAATTTATTTTTAGGAGCTATTTACGCCAGTTGATCCATTCACTTTTTCACCCGCTGTCCGCTCTATCTCTTGTATCTCGTTAAAGAAACGAGCCACAAGAGGATGCCGCTACCATCGGGGCTAAGAAACAAGAATAGTTTTCCAATTCAACTAATGAGCTGAATGTTTGTAAGAAAAAATGAATATATTTGGAAAACAATATAGCGACGCAAACCTTTTCCAATCTAGCCTATTGTGGGAGTATATAAACTGTGTACAAAAAGAATAATGAATAAAAATATTAAAACCACAAAAAAATCATTAAAAGAGAAAATTTGTATTTTCTTGGTTTTACTTGTATCGATGAGCGGAATATATTTTATAGCAACAGGTTTAGCTGAAAAGAGGGATCAAGAAATTGAATTTATAAATCAAGATTACGTAATTATTCGTGGAATAGTCACCAAAAAATCCACATACAAAGGTAATTCAATTCGAGTGAAATATAATGTAGATGGAAAATATTTCGAAGATAGTGACGGTTTTAATATAAACGACAAAGTTAAAGAAGGCGACAGTATTTTTATAAAATATTCAAAATCGAAACCCGAATTAATGATTACTGAATTTAACGACGAATTTAGTAACTAAATAAGGTAAGCCTATAATAGCTCCCCCGCTGCCGTACGAATCCTTTCGTGTGGCTCGTTTCTAAATCAATAAAGAGTTAAACTTCTCGTAACCCTGTTAGAGTTTAAAACTCTGACAGGGTTCATAAAACCATAAAAGCTAACATGACATTAGAACAACTAAAATATCCAATAGGACAATTCGAGTCGCCAGCAAAAATTACTAAAGACATTTTATCACAATGGATTGCTGCCATTTCATCTTTTCCAACAAGACTAAAAAACGAAGTCAATCATCTAACTAACGAACAGCTAGACACTCCGTACAGAGCTAATGGTTGGACCATTAGACAAGTTATTCATCATTGTGCCGACAGCCACATGAACAGTTTAACTCGTTTCAAGCTCGCACTAACCGAAGACCAACCTACAATAAAACCGTATTACGAAGAACGATGGGCTGAACTTTTAGACAGTAAAAATATGCCAATCGCTCCTTCTTTAAAAATATTAGAAGGCATTCACGAAAGATGGACTGTACTATTAAATCATCTAACAGAAGAACAAAACGGAAGAATATTTATCCATCCCGAACACGGAAAAACCTTTAGATTAGACGAAAATATTGGAGTCTATGCCTGGCATTGCAAGCATCATTTGGCACACATAACCGAAACTAAAAAGCGCAACAACTGGAAATAAAAACAGCCGACTACAAAGTTAAAACTGACAACTAAAATCTTCCAGATGACAACTGCAATGTTGCAAATCTCTTTGAAAAAGTTGCATAAGTCTTTGGAGAAATTACAAATGCCTCTGGAAAAGTTACAAATACCTTTGGAGAAGTTGCAGAAGCCTTTGGAAAAGTTGCAGAAGTCTTTGGAGAAGTTGCAAATGTCTCTGGAAAAGTTACAAATACCTTTGGAGAAGTTGCAAAAGCCTTTGGAAATATTGTAAATACCTTTGGAAAAGTTACAGAAACCAAATTACAATTGAATGAGATATGAATACTTCCGGAATGCATAAAAAAATGATTATCAGAAAAGCAACTTTAAAAGATGCCGGAAATATTGCTACACTACTGTTATTAAGTATGGAGGATATTATTTTCAATTTTATCAATCAAAAGGATTATGATACAGCAAGAGCCTTTTTGCTGCATTTTGTAAAACAAGAAAACAACCAGTATTCTTATCAAAATTGCTTGGTTGCTGAAGAAGAAAACCAAATTATAGCCGCAGTTAATTTGTACGATGGTTCAAAATTAACCGAATTAAGAAATCCGATTATTCAATATGTAAGATTCCATTTTAACCAAAATTTTAATCCTGAAGACGAAACCCAATCGGGAGAGATTTACATTGATTCTTTAGGAGTTGATCCTAACCAACAAGGTAGAGGAATTGGCACAAAACTACTTCGCTTTTTAATCCATGAATATGCAATCCAAAATCAACAAATCTTAGGTTTACTGGTTGAAGAAGGAAATCCTCAAGCAAAAAAATTATATTTAAAACTAGGCTTTAAACCTGTAGGAAAGAAAACTTTGGCTGGAAAAAACTTGGAACATCTTCAATTCAGCAATTCTAAATAATACCACTTGATTACGTTAATATTTCTTTCCCACACTCCTGGTTTACTCTTTTTAGAAGTGGTTGGAATTTATTAAAAAATCAAATCATGTAATAATTCCGTGAAAATCTGTAACATACCGAAGTATAGAAATGATAATTTTGAAGAAACAAATAGAAATTATGATAGCTATACTACCAAATATCCCAAACAATGTTGCCGCTTTTGAAGCAAGTGGAACTGTAACAGAAACTGATTTTGAAAACGTGGTGTTCCCTACTGTAAAACAAAAAGTAAAAGTTTATAAAGAATTAAATTACCTTTTGTATTTAAATACAGGAATAGAAGATTTTACTTTTAAAGCCTGGTTGCAAGATCTACTCCTCGGAATAAAAAACCTCACAAAATGGAACCGTTGCGCTATTGTCACTGACAATAATAAAGTACAAAATTTCACTGAAATATTTAGTGTCTTGATGCCAGGAGAATTTAAATCATTTCCAAAAGATAAGTTGGAAAGTGCTATTTCTTGGTGTGCTAATGGAGAAGAAAAAAATATTTAACTTAAAAAAAACAAGAAGATGTCAATAGAAAATCTAACACAGAAAAAAGCAATAGAGAAATTAAAAGAATTATCAGAAAGTGCCAGAATTTGTATGTTTTGCACTAATTTAACTGAGCTTCCAATGAATTCCCGCCCAATGAGCCTTCAGGAATGCGATCAGGATGGAAATCTTTGGTTTATAAGCAGTGCCGAAAGCAACAAAAATTTTGAAATAGAAGAAGAGAACAAAGTGCAATTGTATTTCATGAACAATGGAAGTGCGGAGTATCTGTCTATTTATGGAAAAGCATTTATTTACAAAGACAAAAACACCATAGAAGAACAATGGAGCTCATTAGCTAACGCATGGTTTGAAGAAGGAAAAGAGGATCCTAAAGTAACCATAATTAGAGTAACTCCCGAAGAAACCTATTATTGGGATACCAAAGCAGGGAAATTTATATCTATGCTAAGTTTTATGGCTGCTGCAATAACTGGAACAAAAACAGACAATAGCGATGGAATTGAAGGAAATTTAAACATTCAATAGTACTTTAGTTACTGATACTTCATAAGAATTTCACTAAATAAAATAAGTTTTAGAAAGTAACTAAAAATCAAACAAAGGAGAAGTTTTTAACTTCTCCTTTTCTATTAAAAAAAAGGAGGCTAAATGAAATAATAATATTTAGAATAAAAACTAAATGAAAATAATTATCTTTAGCTCACTTAAAAAAATACAATGCCACAAAATACAAAAGAACTCAAATTAGCCGTATTGATTGATGCCGACAATGTTCCGTACAGTAATGTAAAAGGAATGATGGAAGAAATCACAAAGTATGGAACACCTACTACCAAACGTATTTATGCCGATTGGACTAAACCTAATGCCAATGGTTGGAAAGCCGTTTTATTAGAACACGCCATTACTCCTATCCAACAATACAGTTACACTACAGGCAAAAATTCTTCTGATTCCGCTTTGATTATAGATGCAATGGATTTATTGTATTCTGGAAAACTAGATGGTTTTTGCATTGTTTCCAGCGATAGCGATTTTACTCGTTTAGCGATTCGTTTAAGAGAATCAGGAATGAAAGTCATTGGAATTGGCGAACAAAAAACACCAAAACCGTTTATTAGCGCCTGTGATAGGTTTATTTTTATCGAAGTTTTAGATGGAGCAATCAACAAGAAAAAAGTAACTAAAGTAGTTGTAGATTCTAAAAAACCAGTTGAAAAAACAACAACAATTACTAAAATTACTGAAAAACCCACACAAAAACCGCTCAATAAAATTGACGAACCTACTATAGAATTAATAGAATCTACTATTGAAGATTTAGGCGATGATGACGGCTGGGCTTTCCTTGGCGATGTAGGAAACCTGATTGTAAAGAAAAAACCAGAATTTGACCCAAGAAATTACGGTTTTTCAAAACTGACTCCTATGCTAAAGTCACTAACTGACATTCTTGAAATTGACGAAAGAGACTCAGATAAAAAGGGAATTAAACATGTTTATGTTCGTTTGTGTTACAGTTAGTCACATCGAAATATTTATCTTTTCGAATAGTACTTTTTTAAACCATATTATCAAATGAGAAAACAAATTTTCATTGTTGGGATTTCATTATTAGCCATTTCATTATTTTTCAACTATTACATGGAAACATCCTATTTGTTTTCTGTAATAATGATTGCTTTTATAAGCATCGGATTTTATAATAGCATTCAAAAAAAACATGCCATCCTACGAAACTTTCCAATTATTGGTTATTTCAGGTATATTTTTGAAAGTATTTCGCCAGAAATTCAACAGTATTTTATCGAACGTTCCACTGACGGAAAACCTTTTTCAAGAAACCAGCGTTCCCTTGTCTATCAAAGAGCTAAAAACATTAGTTCTAATACCCCTTTTGGAACACAATTAGACTTAAACCACAGTAATTACGAAGGAATTAAACATTCTGTGTTTCCTACCAAAGTAAATGAAGAATTATCACGAGTTTTAGTGGGAGGAAAAGATTGCAAACAACCTTATTCGGCTTCCTTATTGAATATTTCAGCAATGAGTTTTGGCTCTTTGAGTGAAAATGCAATTATTGCACTGAACAAAGGAGCTCAAAGAGGTCATTTCTATCACAACACAGGCGAAGGTGGATTGACTGAATTTCATCAAAATGGTGGCGATATTACTTGGCAAATTGGAACGGGATATTTTGGCTGTCGAGATGACCGAGGAGGTTTTGACGGGGTTCGATTTGCCGAAAAAGCAAATCTTCCTGAAGTAAAAATGATTGAAATAAAACTATCACAAGGAGCTAAACCAGGTCACGGTGGTGTTTTACCCGCTGCAAAAAACACGGAGCAAATTGCTAAAATAAGAGGGGTAATCCCGCATACTTTAATTTTATCACCACCAAGTCACAGTGCTTTTTCTAACGCCAAAGAATTGGTAGAATTTATAGATCGTTTGCGTCAATTATCAAACGGAAAGCCTATTGGATTTAAACTCTGCATTGGTCAAACCAGTGAGTTCGAAGCCATTTGTCACGAAATGATTGCTGCCGATTGTTATCCTGATTTTATTACTGTTGATGGTGCCGAAGGTGGAACAGGTGCTGCCCCTTTGGAATTTTCAGATGGTGTTGGAATGCCTTTTGAACCTGCCTTAATTTTTGTCAATAAAACATTAATCAATTTGAATATTCGGGATAAAATACGAATCATTGGCAGTGGAAAAATTATTTCTGGATACTCTATTTTACACGCCATTGCATTAGGTGCAGATATATGTAACAGCGCCAGAGGTTTTATGTTTTCGTTAGGGTGTATTCAGGCTTTACGTTGTCATAATAATCAATGTCCAACTGGAGTTGCTACTCAGGACAAAATGCTGATGAAAGGTCTAGTTGTGACCGATAAATCTGAACGGGTATATCATTTTCATAAAAACACATTGCACGCTGCTAACGAGTTATTGGCGGCAGCAGGAAAATCAAGTTATGAAGAAGTAGATGGCTCTATATTTATGCGTGGGGATGAATTCACTCATCTTTCGGATTTATATTTTCCTAATAATTTAGGCAACATTACCACACACCTCAAAAAAAAGGAGGGCTTTTAAAGCCCTCCAAAATTTGGTTTTGATTTACTATTTTCAACTTATAATTAACTAAATGTACTGATTGTTGTGTTTTTATTCTTCTTCCCAAATTAACATACACAACTAATGAATCAAAACCACAATATAAAGATACAAAGCATTATCTAAAAACACACAACCAATACCATTATTTAATATTTAATTAACTCAAAAACAACAGTTTACAAAAATTAAGTTAAAAAAAACACTCTAATCATTCCAATTTAAATCATAGAAAATGCAACTTGTATTCGCTTCCAATAATAAAAACAAAATCAAAGAAATCCAGCAATTACTTCCAAGTACTATAGAAATTTTAAGTCTGGAATCCATTGGCTGCTACGAAGAAATTCCTGAAACAGCTGATACCATTGAAGGAAATGCTATTCTTAAAGCCAATTATGTAACTGAAAAATACGGTTACAATTGTTTTGCCGATGATACTGGACTAGAAGTAACTGCATTGAATGGAGCACCAGGAGTGTATTCAGCTCGATATGCGGGAGGACAACGCAATGCCGAAGACAACATGAATCTTTTATTAGACAATCTAATCGAAAAAACAGATCGTACGGCTCAATTCAAAACCGTAATTGCACTAAATCTTAACGGACAACAACATTTATTTACTGGAATTGCCAAAGGAAAAATTACAAAGGAAAAATCAGGAAATCAGGGTTTTGGGTACGACCCTATTTTTCAACTCGAAGACTTTGAAGAAACTTTCGCCGAATTATCATTGGAAATTAAAAATAAAATTAGCCATAGAGGAAAAGCAACTCAATTGTTAATTGCTTTTTTAAGTAAAACAAAATAATTGTTTAAAATCCAACATATTTATTCATTTTTATTATAAAGATTTTCATTATTTACTGTAAAAATTCAAAAATTAGAAGCTCCCATTTTAGTTTAAAAAGATAACTTTCTGATAATCAAAAGATATTAAATCATTAAAACTTGGAATAGCATTAGTTTATATCGAATATTAACAGTAATTTTGCACCCTATTTTAAAAATACATAATGAATAAATTTGAACAATTAGGATTGAGTGAATCGTTACTGAAGGCGATTAAAGATCTAGGATTTGAAAATCCGTCAGAAGTACAGGAGAAGGCGATTCCCCTATTATTGGAAAAAGATACAGATATGGTTGCGTTGGCTCAGACTGGGACAGGGAAAACGGCAGCTTTTGGTTTTCCAGTTATCCAAAAAATTGATGCTGACAACAGAAATACGCAGGCGTTAATTTTATCTCCAACACGCGAGCTTTGCTTACAGATTACCAACGAACTTAAAAACTACTCTAAATACGAAAAAGGTATTAATGTGGTAGCAGTTTACGGTGGGGCTAGTATTACCGAACAAGCGAGAGACATTAAGAGAGGAGCACAAATTATTGTGGCTACTCCAGGTAGAATGCAAGACATGATTAACAGAGGATTGGTAAACATTACTCAAATTAATTATTGTATTCTTGACGAAGCAGACGAAATGTTGAACATGGGATTCTACGAAGATATCGTAAACATCCTTTCAACAACCCCAGACGAAAAAAACACATGGTTGTTTTCTGCTACTATGCCAGCAGAGGTTGCAAGAATTGGAAAACAATTCATGACTAATCCTCAGGAAATTACTGTTGGTACTAAAAATTCAGGTTCAGCAACGGTTTCTCATGAATTTTACTTAGTAAATGCTCGTGACCGTTACGAAGCTTTAAAACGTTTAGCTGATGCTAATCCAGACATTTTCTCTGTAGTTTTTTGTAGAACAAAACGTGATACACAAGCTATTGCTGAAAAATTAGTTGAAGATGGATACAGTGCTGCTGCTTTGCACGGAGATTTATCTCAGGCGCAACGTGATGGTGTAATGAAATCCTTTAGAGGTCGTCAAATTCAAATGCTTGTAGCTACTGACGTTGCTGCTCGTGGAATTGACGTTGACAACATTACTCACGTAGTAAACTACCAATTACCAGACGAAATTGAAACCTACAACCACCGTTCAGGTCGTACAGGTCGTGCAGGTAAATTAGGAACTTCTATCGTGATTGTAACTAAAAGTGAATTGCGTAAAATTTCTTCTATCGAAAGAATCATCAAACAAAAATTTGAAGAAAAAACAATTCCTTCTGGAATCGAAATCTGCGAAATTCAATTACTACACTTAGCTACTAAAATTAAAGATACTGAAGTTGATCACGAAATTGACAACTATTTACCAGCTATCAATAATGTATTAGAAGGTTTAACTAAAGAAGAATTGATTAAGAAAATGGTTTCAGTTGAATTTAACCGTTTTATCAATTACTACAAGAAAACCAGAGATATTTCGGCTCAATCTGGAGACAGACGTGAGCGCGGAGACGATCGTGCTCCAAGAGAAAACAACAATGGTGGCGCTACAAGATATTTTGTGAACATTGGTTCAAGAGATAACTTTGACTGGATGACATTGAAAGATTACCTGAAAGAAACATTAGACCTAGGTCGTGATGACGTTTTCAAAGTAGATGTAAAAGAAGGTTTCTCTTTCTTTAATACTGATCCAGAACATACTGATAAAGTAATGGAAGTATTAAACAACGTACAATTAGAAGGACGTCGTATTAATGTTGAAATTTCTAAAAATGATGGTGGCGGAAGACGTGACCATAACGGTAGAAATTCTGGTGGTGGATTTGGTGGAAGAAGTTCTGCTCCAAGAAGAGAAGGAAACTTTGCTCCAAGACGTGAAGGTTCTGGTGGTGGTTTTAGAAGCGACAGAAACTCAGCTCCAAGAGAAGGTGGTTTCAGAAGCGAAAAAAGCAGCGCTGCTCCAAGACGTGAAGGTGGCTCATCAGAAAGACCAGCAAGACGCTCTGAAAGCTTTGGTGATTCACCAAGACCAAGAAGACCAAGAAGAGACTAACACTCTATTGTTAATTTTCTTATAATTAAAAAAGGAAACTACAAAATATTTAAAGCCGATTTATTACTTTTAAAGTCTTAAACCAGTTTATGAAATATTTTGTAGTTTTCTTTTTTTTAATACTATCTGTATCTGCTTTTGCACAAGAAGCATCTTCTTCTCAAAAGGTAACAGGCTATGTCTACAACGACAACGGCAAAACCCCTCTATCTGGAGTTAACATCATCAATATTAATAAAGTAAGAGGTTCAAAAACAGATTCTACCGGATATTTTGAAATTGATGTGCACCCTACTGACACCTTACATTTTTCTCTTTTAGGATTTCAATCGCTAAGAGTGAAAGTAACCAACGACTGGATAAAAAATAAAATGGCGAAAATTTTCCTTACCGAAAGAGCTATTGCCTTAGAAGAAGTAATCATTCGTCCATTTAATTTAACTGGTTATCTTGAAGTAGATTCTAAAACCATCCCTACCAATCAAAATTACCGTTACAGCATTTCAGGCCTAAACAATGGTTATGAAGCAGGAGAATATTCGCCTGGCGCTTTTGGAAAAGTATTGGGTTCTATTTTCAATCCAGCTGATATGTTGTACAATGTATTTGGCAGAAAAGGAAATGAACTCAAAAAAATAAAAGAGATGAAGAAAGACGATACCGTTCGAACACTTCTGGAATCTAAATTTGACAGAGAAACCATTGCTGTTTTATTAGGAATAGACAAAAATGAAATCCCAGAAATATTACAACGTTGCAATTATTCGGAATCTTTTATCCAAACTGCAAACGATTTACAAATTATGGATGCCATAAGTGGATGTTATGAACAGTACAAAGTCCTAAAGAAAAAATAAACTAATAATTTAGATAGTAGATAAGTCCTCAATTACAAAAGTAGTTGGGGATTTTTTTTGAATAAATGACAAAGCAAACACAATAAAATTTACATTTACTGAAACAAAACCATAAAAACCTATTATCATGGCAAAAAGTCAAGACGCTAAAAAAACGGCTAAAAAAGAACCGCTGAAAACAGCAAAAGAGAAGAAAGAAGAAAAGAGAGAAAAGAAAAACAGTCCTAAAAGAGACTAAATTTAAGTCATCAGTATTCAGTTTTTAGTGATCAGCAAAACTGAATACTAAAAACTGTACACTGAACACTTTTTTTATTTTACTGGAATATTCGCCAAAATTTCAACTAAGAATTTCCAGAATTTTTGAGAAGAAGTAATACTCGCTCTTTCATCTGGAGAATGTGCTCCCTGAATGGTTGGCCCAAAAGAAATCATATCTATATCAGGATAATTAGCTCCTAGAATTCCGCATTCTAAACCAGCATGACAAGCCACTACTTTTGGTTTTTCTCCATTTAATTTTTCATAAATTGGAACCAAAACCTCTAAAATCTCCGATTCCGGATTTGGTGTCCAACCTGGATAAGAACCTGAAATTTCTACTTCGCAGCCCATTAGTTCAAAAGCAGAACGCAACTCATTAGCCAAATCAAACTTAGCCGATTCTACAGAAGAACGCGTTAAACATTGCACCGATAATTTTCCTTTTCCAAGAATCACTTTTGCAATATTATTAGAAGTTTCGACCAAATTATCAAAATCGGCACTCATTCTATGCACTCCATTTGCTGCTGTTGCCATTGCTCTTACAAAATAATACTGGGCTATAGATGGCATTACTGTAGCTGGCGTTTGTTTTAATTTTTCGAAAACAATTTCTAAATCAGGTTCAGTTGTTTTTAATTCATTTTTAATTTCGGCAACAATTTGCTGCATATCAAAAACAAAAGCTTCGTCATAAACGGAAGCAATAATTACCTTTGCTACACTCTCACGTGGAATAGCATTACGCAAACTTCCACCTTGAATTTCCGAAATTTGCAAACCAAAATTATCAAAACCATCATACAACAATCGGTTCATGATTTTATTGGCATTTCCTAAACCTTTATGAATATCAATTCCAGAATGCCCTCCTTTAAGACCTTTTACTGTAATGCTATAACCTACTGAATAATCCGGAGTTTCTTCCTCATCAAACTCTGCTTCTGCAGTAACATCAATTCCTCCAGCGCAACCGATGTCAATTTCGTCATCTTCCTCGGTATCCAAATTCAACAGAATTTGTCCTTGAAGTAAACCACCATTTAAGTTCATAGCTCCCGTCATTCCTGTTTCTTCATCAACAGTAAACAAGGCTTCAATAGCTGGATGAGCAAGAGTTTTACTTTCTAAAACAGCCATAATTGCGGCTACTCCTAAACCATTATCTGCTCCTAAAGTCGTTCCTTTAGCACGTACCCAATCGCCATCAACATACATTTCAATTCCTTGTGTATCGAAATCAAAAACAGTATCTGCATTCTTTTGGTGTACCATGTCCAAATGTCCTTGCAAGACAATTGGTTTGCGATTTTCCATTCCTGCCGTGGCTGGTTTCCGGATGATTATATTATGAACTTCATCTTCAAAAACTTCCAAACCTAAGTTTTTACCAAAGTTTTTTATAAAGGCTACCACACGTTCTTCTTTTTTAGAAGGTCGAGGCACAGCATTCAAATTGGCAAAATTATTCCACAACTCCTTAGGTTCTAAATTCCGTATCTCTTGACTCATATTTTGTGTTGTATTTTCGGTTTTAAAAACTCAAAGTTACAAAGTTTAAAATCCTTTTCTAGTATAAAATTGATTATTGTAATTATATTTACGCTAAAAAAAACATCATTTTGAAAAGGAAATATGTACTCCCTTTATTGCTCGTTATTCAAATTTTAATTCTTAAAATAATTCCGTTTTTTCCTGAATCTGTGGAACGTTTTTACAGCAACGGATTGTATTTATTTATTTCTAATTTTCTCAGAATTGTTTTGGGATGGATTCCAGTTTCCATGGGCGATGTGCTTTATTTTATTTTGATTTTACTAGTCATAAAATGGTTTTGGAACAATCGGAAAAATTGGAAGACCAACTGGAAAAAACAACTATTATCCATTTTGAGTATCGTTTCTGTTTTTCATTTCTTCTTTTATTTTCTTTGGGCAATCAACTATTATAGAGTTCCTCTTTTCGAAAAAATGAATATTGAACGCGATTATTCGGATGCTGATTTATTGGATTTTACAAAAAAAATTATTGCTAAAACCAATGAAATTCAAATCAAAATAACTCAGAATGATAGTCTAAAAGTAGTCTTTCCTTACTCACAAGAAGAAACTTTTGCTAAAAACTTGAATGGCTATAAAAACCTCGCCACTCAGTTTCCGTTTTTTACTTATTCGAATTTGAGTGTCAAAAAATCCTTGTTTAGCTTACCGCTTACTTACATGGGATTTAGTGGTTATTTGAATCCTTTTTCCAATGAAGCGCAGCTTAATTATTTGATGCCAATGTACAATTTACCGACCACAAGTTGTCACGAAATGGCGCATCAAATGGGATATGCTAGTGAAAGCGAATGCAATTTCATCGGTTTTTTAGCTTCGGTACAAAATGATGATTTATACTTTAAATATTCAGGTTATAGCTTTGCTTTGCGTTATTGTTTGAACAATTGGCAAATTCGAAACGAAAAAACATATCTCCAATTAGTAAAAACAGTACACCCAGGTATTATCAAAAACTATATTGAAAGTCAAAATTTCTGGATGCAATATCAAACGCCTATAGAAAAAGGTTTTCATGCTTTTTATGACCAGTATCTTAAGTTAAATCAACAAAAAGAAGGTATGGATAGTTACAGTAAATTTATCAATTTAACGGTGAATTATTATAAAAACAAACCTTTATAATTTGCTAAAATTATATTTCATCACTAGTAAAAGAAGTAAAATTTCTCTTTTTATAAGGTCGGATAATCAAACGGCCTTCACGATCAAAACGAATGTAATTATAAGCCCAACTCAAAAAAACAACTGCTTTGTTTTTGAAACCAATTAGAGAAAACAAATGGACAACCATCCAAACAAACCAGGCAAAAACGCCGTGAAAATGGCAGTTTGGTAAATCGACAACAGCCTTATTTCTTCCAATAGTTGCCATCGAGCCTTTGTCTTTATATTCAAAAGCTTGCATTTCTTGCTTTTTTATGTAGCGAATAATATTTTTTCCCAATAATTTCCCTTGTTGCAACGCGGGCTGAGCCATCATAGGATGACCATTTGGAAAAGTTTCGGTTTCCATAGAAGCAATATCACCAATTGCAAAAATAGTATCGTATCCTTTTACCTGATTGTATTGATTGACTCGAATGCGTTCTACCCTTTCCACCAAAGAATCAGCTTTTAAGCCAGAGACGACAGCGCCTTGCACACCAGCTGTCCAAATAACGGTGGCAGTATCAAAACTTAAATCGGAATTTGTTGTTATTGTATGACCGTCATAACTAGTTACTCTTACGTTTTTCCAAATATTTACACCAAGTCCCAGAAGAAATTTTTCGGCTGCAGCTGAGGATTTTTCACTCATTGTGTTAAGGATTCTATCGCCACTTTGAATCAAATTGATTTCCATCTTATCAAGATTCAAATCAGGATAGTCTTTATGCAAAATACCCTTTTTCATTTCAGCCAAAGCTCCTGCTAATTCAACTCCTGTGGGTCCACCGCCAACTATCACAAAATTCATCAGATTTTTTCGTTCTAATGTGTCTTTTACCAATACGGCTTGTTCAAAATTTTCGAGTATTAAACTTCGTATATTAAGGGATTGCGGTATGGTTTTCATTGCCATACTGTTTCGCTTCATTTCTTTATTACCAAAATAATTTGTTTTAGAACCTGTTGCAATAATCAAATAATCATAATGCAAATCTCCTATTTCGGCTATCACTTTTTTATTTTCGGTATCGATTTCCTGAACTGAAGTCAATCTAAAATAGAAATCTTTGTGCTCCTGAATTACTTTTCGAATAGGAAATGCGATAGAACCCGCTTCGAGTCCTCCAGTTGCTACTTGGTATAATAAAGGTTGAAAAGTATTGTAATTGTGTTTATCTAAAAGGACTACCTGAACTTTTTTATTTCTTAATTCTTTGGCTAATGCTATTCCGGCAAAACCGCCTCCAATAATTACAATTCTCGGTAAATGGGTATGGGGAATGTTCATATTTATTGACTTTGTTAAAAATCCCTAATATACAAAGTATAAAGTTTAAAAGAAAATGAATAAAAAAAGAGAGCTATTTTGCTCTCTATCTATTCTATTTCCCATTGACGCAATTTATTCAATTGTTCTTGTTCCTCTAGCTCTTCTACTGGGATTACCTTTAAAAAAGAAGGGTGTTGCTCAATGGCAAATTCTATTTTTTCAACAATTTCGTCAATTGTATCATTATCATAATCAATTTCGAGTGGTTCTTTAATGATAAATGATTGTAGAATTCCTTTCTTTTTCATTCGGATTCCTTTTCTATCAAAAGAACGACGAAATCCATCAATCACAATAGGAACTACAATTGGGCGATGCTGTTTGATAATATGTGCTGTTCCTTTTCGTACGGGCTTAAAAGAACGCGTTGTTCCTTGCGGAAAAGTAATTACCCAGCCATCATTTAATGCTTTTTTAATGTTTTCGGTATCATTAGGATTTACGGCTTTTTTTTCGGCGACATCTACGCCTTCTGAACGCCAGGTTCTTTCCACAGGAATGGCTCCAGCATAAGACAATATTTTAGGTAACAATCCCGAACGCATGGTCTCTTTGGCCGCCACATAATAAATATTCATCTTCGGTTGCCACAAGTATCCAATGTTTTTTATCGAATCGATTCGTCCGCTTAAACTAGCATTAAAAACATGAAACATAGCCACAACATCAGCAAAATAGGTTTGATGATTTGAGATAAAAAGCACGTTGGTTTCGGGTAAATTTCGAATAATTTCCGAACCTTCAATTTGCAAATCATTAAAACCGCGATAGCGCCTATGAGTACAACTTCCAAAAAAACGAATCAACCATTTTTTTAGAAATAAGATATGTCCAAAAGGATTTCTTTTAATAAGTCCCATAAACTCTGATTTGTTTTTAAAATTTGGATTGCAAAATTACAAAAATTTTATTTGAAGAATCTAATAGGTTATATTCGAATTAATTGTTTTCATCTACCAGAATTGCATTTAAAACATCTCTCAATTCACTCAACATCATTGCTGTAGCTCCCCATACAATATGATCGTCAATTTTAAAAGCTGGAACTTCAATAAAAGAGGCATAAGAAGTCGATAAATTTTCGATCGTTAAAATGGAATCATTTCTAAAAACAGCCAAGGGCAATTCGATGACTGAAGCCACTTCTATAGCATCAGGAATAAAATCAATTTCCTCCTTACAAATACCTAAAAAAGGATAGACCATAAAATTACTCGGTGGAATAAACACGGAACTAAATGCTTTTACAATTTTAATTTTATCTCGACTCACCCCTATTTCTTCCTCAGTTTCACGCAATGCCGTTGCACTATAATCCGCATCTTCAGCTTCAATTTTTCCTCCTGGAAAAGCAATTTGAGCCGAATGAATCCCATTGTATGAATTTCGAACAATAAGAACCAAATGCGTTTCATTATTTTTAGGATAAAACAGCATGGTCACCGCTGCTTCTCTTGGTATGTTGTCTTTCAAATTCATTTTTGCCAAAAGCTCCTTTCGCTCTAAAGGCATCATTTTTTCATGAGACACCTCTGCTGAAAGTGGAGCTTGAACCAAATCAGGTATAAATTTTAAAAAATATTGAAAATCCATAATCAAAGTCTATTTTTGCAAATAAAAACATAAATATACTTTAGAAAACAAGTTTGCACAAATTTTCTAAAGCTCAAAGTATCTAAAATGTATAGTAAAGAAGAAACGCAACGATTAAAACGAGAATTCTGGGTAACATTTGCCGAAAAACACCCACGAAAATGGGTCTTATACGATACAAAGATTAAGGATTTCTCTTTTAAGTTTTATGTAGATAATAAAAAAGCCCAAGTTCTTATTGACATTGAGCATCGCAGCAACGAGAAAAGAATAGCTTACTTTGAAAAATTAGAAGCTTTAAAAAACATCTTAGAAGAAGAATTCATCTCTAATTTAGTTTTCGAAAGAGAATATGTTTTAGAAAACGGAAAAACTATTAGCCGTATTTGGGTAGAAAAATTAGGTGTTGGCTTTAGTAACCGTAATTACTGGGATACTATTTTTGATTTTTTTTATGAAAAAATGGATGCTCTGGAGCGTTTTTATCTGGAATATGATGAGTTTATAAAGGATATTGAAAACGAATAAGTTCAACTATTACATCGAAAATATATTATACACAATCACATGGTCACCGTAAGTAATGTATAATTGCTTACGGTTTTGTTGTTTTTTTCGGGTAATAATAGAAACGGTACAATCAATTCCATCATTATCTTTACAGGTAAAAGAATAAACTAAATCATTTTCTGATTCTGATTCTGGTTGATACACTACTATTTGATACAACTGAATATTTTGACAATAAACAACCAACCTATTTTTATCGGTATCTAGGGAAACAAGGATATTCACCAAACTTAAATCAGACCATTTTCCCCATTTTCCATTTTCGTTTTTTTCCAAAACACTAACGCCCGAAGTACGGAATTTATAAGTCTGACTATAGGATTGCTGGATGCCAATTCCTAAAAACAGTAAGCTGATGTAAAAGCATTTTATTTTTGTCATTTTAAGCTCTATTATTATAAAAAATGGGCAACTGCTTTTTTAGCTAACTGATATTCTTCCATCATGTCTGAAATAATCGATGCAGCAGATTTTATTTCATGAATTAATCCTGCAATCTGACCTATTTCTAATTCTCCTTCGGTTATATCTCCTTCAAAAATACCTTTTTTAGCACGAGCTCTTCCTAGTAATTTTGACAGATCCTCTTTTGTTGGACATTGGGTATACAATTCTTGAATGTCTTCAAAAAATTTATTTTTTATTAAGCGTACCGGCGTTAACTCTTTTAATGTTAACTGCGTCCCGCCTTCTTTTGTATTTAAAATTTCTTGTTTAAAATTCTCATGTGCCGAAGATTCTATTGAAGCAGCAAATCGGCTTCCTACCTGAACTCCATCAGCACCAAGAATCATAGCGGCAAGCATTCCGTTTCCATTAGCAATACCACCGGCTGCAATAATAGGAATTTTTATTTGTTCTTTTACCATCGGAATCAAAGTAAAAGTTGTCGTCTCGTCCCGGCCGTTATGACCACCTGCTTCAAAACCTTCAGCAACAATAGCATCTACACCTGCTTGTTGTGCTTTTAAAGCAAATTTGGTACTACTTACAACATGCACTACTGTAATTCCATTTTCTTTCAAATAAGGCGTCCAAGTCATTGGATTTCCAGCAGATGTAAAAACAATTTTTACTTTTTCATCTACAATAATTTGCATGATTTCTTCTATATTGGGATACAACATCGGAATATTGACTCCAAAAGGTTTAGAAGTTGCTTTTTTGCATTTCTGAATGTGTTCTCTCAAAACTTCTGGATACATTGAACCCGCTCCTATCAAGCCCAAACCTCCAGCATTGCTCACTGCACTAGCTAATTTATAACCGCTAACCCAAACCATTCCAGCCTGAATTATAGGATACTTAATATTGAAAAGTGTTGTTATAGTATTCATTACAAACTAATTTTTGATGATTTTTCCATATTTCGAAAAAACATCCGATTCCTTTTTATAAAAATAAAGTCCTTTACTTAATGATTTTAATGAAAAATTCTCTTGTAAATCTTCTGTTTTTTGCCCCGAAAAACTATTAAAAAAAATTGTTCCTGAATTAGAATTAGCAGGAAAATATTCCTTAATAAAATGAGAAGTAGGATACTGAAAAACATCCCTTTTTAACGAATTTCCATTGCTTAACGCCAAATTAAAATCGGGAATTCCATAACCGTATTCGTTGTCTGGTGCAGTATTTTTATTTGATGACTGAAGCAATAATGTTCTTATTTCCTGATTGGTTTTATCCGGATAAGCCTGCCACAAACAAGCCAACAATCCAGAAATTATTGGCGCAGAAAAAGAACTTCCGCTCAAATAAATGTTGCTCCCTTTTTCATCTGAAACAATTGTATTTTGTCCCAAAGCCATCACCTCAGGTTTTATTCGTCCATCAGCTGTAGGCCCAATCGAACTAAAACCAGCTCTATTTTTGTCATCATTAACCGCACCAACTGAAATAACCGACGGAGCATCTGCTGGCACTCCAATATATGGATTCTTAGTAGTTCCTTCATTCCCTGCCGCAACCACTACAAGCATACCGCGACTAAAAGCAATTTCGGCTCCTTTTGAAATAAAAGCGTTCATTCCGTTTCTTTCAGTATAATTATAATTGTAATTTGGATTATCAAAATCAGAATAGCCCAAAGAACTACTAATAATATCCACACCCAAACTATCGGCTTTTTCAGCAGCTTCTACCCACAACGATTCCTCAACAGGATTTTCTACAGTAACATCTTCGGTAACAAATAAATAATAAGACGCATCGATTGCTGTTCCTTTCAACGAATTTTTGCCATAAGCAGCCATTGTAGAAAGTACATTTGTTCCATGATTATCATCGGCATAGCAACTGGTATTTCTTTTTACAAAATTATAACCATCTAAAATTTGGTTATTCTCTCTTAGTCTTTTAAAAGCAGTAGAAGTATCAACTCCTAAAAAACCCGAATCCAAAACTGCAATTATTTTTCCCGAACCCGTATAATTTTGTTGGTGCAAAAACTGTCCGTTTAGTATTTCTATTTGTGTAGCAAACCCTTCAGAAATAGGAACTAATTTTTCCTTTTTAGAATTATTTTTTCGTGGAGAAATTCTTTTATAAGCAGAAACCAAACTAGTTGTTTGATTTAAATTTTTATTAGCAAAATGAACTCTATCAACAAAATCAAAGTTTTTTAAAGAATTTATCCGACTCTGACTTCCTCTAATATGAATAGCATTAAGCCATTTCGACTTTGCCATCACTTTTATTCCTGAAACAGAGCTAATGCTATTAATATATTCCTGATTAATGGGAACATCCTTGAAATCCAAAGGGATATTTTGAGTATTTCGTCTCTCTAAAGCACGTTGCGATAGCATTTGCAAAGGATTTTCATAATAATAGTGCTCGTTTGCTTTGGCATTGAAATATACCCAGGCTTCTTCTTGCGAAAAAACAAAAAGTGGAAAGAATATAAAAAATAGCAAGCAATACTTTTTCATAAAATGAATGTATAAAAAAAGTGATTAACTCCTAAAAGAATTAATCACTTAAATATATTGTTTTTTCTCGAAAATCCAACTACGAAATTACACCTGAACCAACTAATTCGTCATCCAAATGCCAGGCTACAAATTGTCCTTCGGTAATAGCTGATTGCGGTTCTTCAAAAGAAACATACATTCCCGATTCAAATTGATGTAAAGTTGCTTCTTGCAAAGGTTGTCTGTAGCGAATTCTAGCCATTACTTTCATCGTTTCTCCATTGGCTAAAGCCAAATCTTTACGAATCCAATGCACTTCTGATTTTTCTACAAACAAAGCTTTTCTAAACAATCCAGGATGATGGCTTCCCATTCCTGTATAAATGATATTCGAATCTACATCTGTTGCAATTACAAATAACCCTTCGGCTGTACCACCTACATTTAATCCTTTTCGTTGTCCAATAGTAAAATAATGTGCGCCTTGATGTTTCCCAACTGTCTTACCCATATCAGGCGTGTACTGAATAGGACTTGCAGCTAAAGACAAGGTTTCTTCTGTTGACAATCCTTTTGGAATACCAATATTATAAACCGAATTATTTTTGTCAATTTGTACAATAATACCTGGTTTGGGCTGCAATTTTTGTTGCAAAAACTCAGGAAGACGTACTTTTCCAATAAAACACAATCCTTGAGAATCTTTCTTTTCGGCTGTAACCAATTCCATTTCGGCGGCAATTTCACGAACTTGTGGTTTTGTCAATTCACCGATTGGAAAAAGTGATTTTGATAATTGTTCTTGTGATAATTGACACAGAAAATAAGATTGATCTTTATTGTTATCTACTCCAGAAAGCAATTGATAAACCGGCTTTCCGTTAACTTCAATTTCGTTTTTTCTACAATAATGTCCCGTTGCCACATAATCGGCACCAAGACTTAAAGCAATTTTCATAAAAACATCAAATTTTATCTCGCGATTACAAAGCACATCAGGATTTGGAGTTCTCCCTTTTTCATATTCGTTGAACATATAATCAACGATTTTTTCTTTGTATTGTTCACTTAAATCAACGGTTTGAAACGGAATACCTAACTTTTCGGCAACTAATAAAGCGTCGTTACTATCTTCTAACCACGGGCAATCATTCGAAATAGTAACCGAATCATCGTGCCAGTTTTTCATAAAAAGACCAATAACTTCATAGCCTTGTTGTTGCAACAAATAAGCAGCAACACTTGAATCAACACCTCCCGAAAGTCCAACTACAACACGTTTCATTCTAAAATTTATTTTAATGTGTGCAAAGGTACAAAGTTTTAAAACGATTTCTCTCCCTAAGCTTTGTTAATTACAATCTTGGTCTACAGTAGAATATTTTATAAAACTGAGATTACTTGTTTTTTACTGCATTATTATTTTTAGAATTACTCATATTCAATTCTTCTATCAATTTTCCATTTTCGAAAAATTGCCAGATTCCTGTTTTTTTTCCATTAACGAATTTTCCTTTTGAAACAATTTTACCATCTACATCTCTAAAAATAGCTTCTCCATCATATTGATTGTTCTTAAAATTAGCTTCTTCCAAAATGATTCCTCTTTCAGAATATTTTTTAGAACTTCCATTCTTTAAATTATTTGCATAATTAGTTTCTTCCGCAATTTTCCCACTTGGAAAAAACACAGAACGCAAACCCTCTAATTTTCCGTTTTTGTAATTCTCAGTCGTCATTATAGTTGTTGCGCCCAAATGGTAATATTTCCATTGGCCTTCAAACAATTTATTGATTACCTTTCCTTCGCTCACTTTGTTCTTTCTTTGATCATAAAAAACAGTGTAAGCCACATTATCGTTTGGATTGAATGTTCTTGTGGCAATAACACTTCCTGCTTTGGTATCGTCAAAAAACTTAAATTCTCCTATTTCTTTTCCATGAGAAAATGTTCCTTCGTATCGCGGTCTTTTTGATTCAGGATAAACACCTTTCCATAATCCGTCTTTTTTTCCATTGGCATCTAAATTGTTAATCTCTATTTGAGCTATTAAGCCTGCGCATTGTAAGAAGAAAAACAAAAACAAGATATTTTTTATCATATTGGTCAAATTTAATTATTGGTAAGTTAAGTCTTTTAATCCACTTTGTAGTAATACATAATTTTCAATCTCGATTTATGCGTTCGAAATCTAATACAAAACTTTTTTATCTACTAAAATATATAAACTAATTGTTAACCCAAATTTACTAAACCCCATCTTGTAAACAAGAATAAATAGATTAAGATTTTGTTTAACAAAAACAATTATTGAATTAAACAAAAAACCTTGTTTTATGGGAAAAAATAGAATTTAAATGACTAAACAATTACTAATCAAAATATAAAATCAAATTTTGTTTAACTTTTATTAATTAACTTTAAACAAATTAACAATAACTAATTAAATAAAAAACTATGAAAATTGTATCTAAAATTAAAATTGTATTTGCTTGTGTTGCATTATTATCTTTTATGGTATCCTGTAATGAAGATGACGGAAAACCAGCAGAACCTATGAACACAAGTATCGCTGCCATTGCATCAGCAAATCCTGATTTTACAACATTGGTGACCGCATTAAACAGAACTGGCTTAACAGCGACTCTAAACGAATCAGGAGAATTTACTGTTTTTGCTCCTACAAATGATGCATTCAACAGATTTTTCACATCATTAGGGAACAACGTAACTGTAAACAACGTAAACGTAGATGTATTGAGAAATGTGTTACTCAATCATGTTATTGCAACAGAAATTAAAAGTTCAGCTATTCCAGCATCTACTTATGTTTCTACATTATCTCCAATAAACAATACAACAAATGCGCCTACGATAAGCATGTTTGTACAAAAATCAGGGGCGGTAGTAACATTAAACGGCGGCATTGAAAATGCAGGAGCTGTTGTAACCACTGCAGACATTGACGCAAGTAATGGAGTTATCCACGTTGTGAACAGAGTAATCGCAATACCAACTATTAAAAATCATGCTGTTGCTAATCCTAATTTAAGTACAGTAACCAGCTTACTGGTTGCCCAAAATTTAGCTGCAACTTTAGACGGAACAGACGGAGCTCCATTTACTGTATTTGCTCCAGTTAATACTGCATTTGACCAAGCTACATTGGATTTATATGGTGGTTTAAGTTCTGGTCTAAAAACAGAAGTTCTATTGTATCATGTAGTTGGAGGTCTAAATGTACGTTCTAATGCAATTCCTTCAGGAAACATTCCAACATTACAAGGGGAATCTTTCACTATCACAGGAACTGCAATAAATGATGCCGGAACAGACGTGAATAAAAACATCATTCTAACTGATGTACAATGTTCAAATGGAATTGTACATGCTATTGACAAAGTTTTAATACCAGCTTTTGACTAAATTAAAAATCAAATAAGTTTTAAGAAAATAAGCCTCAAAGCAAACATTAGCTTTGAGGCTTATTTATTATATGTCTCGTCCTGAAAAAGGTTGACTCGGTAAAATTATTTTATTTCTTTTTCTTTTGCGCTTTCATCGCTTCTTGTTGTGCCATAGCTTCTTGTAGCTTTTGTTGAAACTTACTTTGTTTCTTAGGCTCTTTCTTTTTGTTTTCTTGAATTTGAGCGTGAATCTTATCGCTATCAATAATGTAATTTTTGATCACTAACATGATTCCGATTGTAATGGTATTTGAAATAAAGTAATACAAACTCAATCCTGACGCATAACTATTAAAGAATAACAACATCATTAATGGCGAAATATACACCATTATTTTCATCATTTTTGCCATATCTGGCATACCTTCTTGTTGTGGTGTTGCCATTTGTTGGTCTCCCGTTGTCATTTTCATATAAAAGAAAATCGCAATAGAAGCTAAAATTGGGAACAAACTAATGTGATCTCCATAAGCTGGAATATGAAAAGGTAGTTTATAAACGGAATCAAATGATGATAAATCGTCTGCCCATAAAAATCCTTTTTGTCTCAACTCAATTGCCGACGGGAAGAATTGAAATAAGGCGTAGAAAACAGGCATTTGCAATAAACCAGGAACACAACCAGCCATAGGATTCACTCCCGCTTTGTTGTACAATTTCATGGTTTCTTGTTGTTTTTTCATTGGTTCATCCTTGAATTTTTCACTAATTTCAGTGATTTCAGGACGCAACACTTTCATTTTAGCCTGGGACAAAAATGACTTATAAGTAATAGGCGACATTAGTAATTTTACTAAAATAGTAAACAATACAATAGCCCAACCTTGAGAAATAAACATACTCAAGAATCCGTACATTGGAATAAATAAATGACGGTTAATCCATCCGAAAATCCCCCATCCAAGAGCTACAATGTCTTCTAAGTTTCTGTCGTACGATTTTAATAATTTGTAATCGGTAGGTCCGTAGTACCAATTCATTTTTTGGTCAATCTCTCCGTTTTTGAAAGCCAACGGTATTACTGCCTTGAATTGCTTTGTAAAAGTAGTATCAACCTTTTCATCATTCACTAAATTATTAGAATACAATTCGGCGGTTTGAAATGGCGTTGAAGACAATAAAATAGAAGAAAAGAAATGCTGTTTGTAAGCCACATAACTCACCTCTTCGGCTGTTTCTGTTTTGTCGTTTCCTTGACCTAAATAGTCGCTTTTTCCATCTTCATATTCGAAATAAATTTCAGAATAACGATTTTCGTAAGAAATACTTTTCTCGTTAGTATAGGTTTTTAAATCCCACTCTAATTGTATTGGCTTAGCCGTTTTTAAAACGGTATTTAATCCTTGTGTTTGGATATCAAAATCCAACATATAATCGTCTGCTTTCAATACATATTTATATTCTAAATAGGCATTTGCAGCAGCTTTCAATCGCATGGTCAAAATTTGGTCTTCACCATTTTTTGTCAAAGTAGGTTCGAAATAAAGGTCTTTCGTATTTAAAGTATGATTATCAACAGTGGCTAATTGTAAATTAAACTGAGCATTGTTGTCTTTAATCAATTGAACTAAATCGCCTGAACCTTTTTTAGTTCGCTCATAATTCTTTAATGTCGCTTCAGTAATATACCCCCCTTTGTTCGCTATTGTAAGTTTTACTAGTTTGTTTTCAATAGTAGTAAATCCTTCTTTAGCACTAGCCAAAGTAGCTGAGTAAGCAAAACTTCCTAAGGTTTTTTGCAATTTTGCTAATTGCAAAGTATCATTTGTTGCAACTGGAACGGCTGCTAATTTTGCAGCATTTTCCTGAATTTGAGCATCTTTAACAACCAATTCTTTTTTGGCTTTATCTGCAGCAAGTTCTGCTTCAGAAGGCTTGTTTTGATACATTATCCAAAGTAATATACCGAAAATCAATACAAAACCAATTAACGAATTGGGGTCAAACTTTTTTTCTTCCATTTTAATACGAATTATTTTTCTCGACTTATTCAGTCCAATTATTGGGTTCTATTTTTAGAAATAGATTACTATTTTTTCTTTGCTTTTACAGCCGCTGCCACAAAATTCACAAAAAGTGGATGTGGATTAACTACCGTACTTTTATATTCTGGATGGTATTGTACACCAATAAAAAATGGATGATCTTCTATTTCTACAATTTCTACCAAACCTGTATCTGGATTTACACCTGAAGCTTTCAAACCTGCTTTTTGAAGCGCATCTAAATATTCATTATTGTACTCATAACGGTGACGGTGACGCTCTGAAATAGTAGTTTGACCATAAATTCTATGTGCCAAAGTATCTGGTTTGATTTCGCATTTCCAGGCTCCAAGACGCATAGTTCCTCCTTTGTCCGTAACATTTTTTTGACTTTCCATCAAATTAACAACTGGATTTGGAGTTTCAGGATTCATTTCAGTCGAATTGGCTTCTGCTAATCCTAATACGTTTCTTGAATATTCGATAACTGACATTTGCATTCCTAAACAAATACCAAAGAATGGTATTTTGTTTTCACGGGCATAACGTACTGCAGCAATTTTCCCTTCAATTCCTCTTTCTCCAAAACCTGGAGCAACAAGAACGGCATCTAAATCTTTGAATTTTTCTGCTACACACTCTTCGTCAATATATTCAGAGTGAATTGAAATTACATTTACCTTAGTCTCATTAGCCGCTCCTGAATGAATAAAAGCTTCTAAAATTGACTTGTAACAGTCTTGCATTTCAACATATTTTCCAATCAAACCAATATTTACGGTATGCTTTGGAGATTTTATTCTTTTTAAGAAAGTGTTCCAGTGTTTTAAATCTGGAGCAGCTTTTTTAGGTAAGTCTAATTTCTTTAAAGCCACAACATCTAATCCTTCTTCAAGCATTAAATTAGGCACTTCATAGATAGTAGAAGCATCAATAGATTGAATAACTGCTTCTCTTTTTACATTACAAAATAAGGCTAGTTTACTACGAATATCATTCGAAATTTCGTGCTCTGTTCTACAAACTAAAATATCTGCTTTAATACCGCTTTCCATTAGGGTTTTAACAGAGTGCTGAGTAGGTTTTGTTTTCAATTCGCCCGCTGCAGCTAAGTAAGGAACTAAAGTTAAGTGAATTACAATTGCATTATTTTCGCCCAAATCCCAAACTAATTGACGAACAGATTCGATATATGGTAATGATTCAATATCACCTACAGTTCCTCCAATTTCAGTAATAATAATATCATAATCACCTGATTTACCAAGCAATTGCATTCTATCTTTAATTTCATTGGTAATATGAGGAACAACTTGAACCGTTTTTCCAAGAAACTCTCCTCTTCTTTCTTTTTCAATAACAGAAAGGTAAATTCTACCTGTAGTAACATTATTTGCCTGAGAAGTAGGAACATCTAAGAAACGTTCGTAGTGACCTAAATCTAAATCGGTTTCAGCTCCATCATCAGTTACATAACATTCGCCGTGTTCATAAGGGTTTAATGTCCCTGGATCAACATTTAAATAAGGGTCAAACTTTTGAATTGTTGTTCTATATCCTCTGGCTTGTAACAATTTTGCTAATGATGCTGCGATGATTCCTTTTCCTAATGAAGAAGTCACACCACCAGTAACAAAAATATATTTCGTTTGATTCATTCTGTTATGATTTGTATTGTAATTGTATAAAAAACGATGCAAAAATACGATTATAAATTGGGATTATGCTAATTTGGAAATGAGATAATTTCTAAAATTGACTTTTGTTAATCCCAAAATAAAAACCTCATTAATTTCTTAAATCAATGAGGTTTTGGGTATCTTTTTTTAATATTTCGTATCAGTTCTTCTAATCCATTCAATTTTAATTCGTAAATCAGTTTTAACTGTTCGCCTAATTCTCCTTTTGGAAATCCTTTGTTGTGGTACCAAACCACATAATACTCGGGTAAATCAATAAGAAACCTACCTTCATATTTTCCAAAAGGCATTTTGGCATAGGCTAATTTTACTAATTGTTTTTGATTATCATCCATCTAAAGCAAGAAGTTTAGTTAGCTACTTTTACAGTCAGATCGCTATCGTAATATAAAATATACACTCCTTTGTTCGCATTTCCTACACCGTCTTTTTTATGATACTCAAATTTGTTTTTAAATTGTTGAGTCGAAATGGTATTCGCTGTTTCTTCAAAAGATTTATTTTGCATTAAGCGCATTATAGCATCAAACGTAACATCAAATCCTCTTATGGCATAATCACTTGGAGAAATAGAATTAATCTTTCTAAATTTATTTTCGAAAACAACTCCTTCAACCGAGCTATCTTCCCTACTTACAGAAGGATACATTAATTTTAATTTTACCAAATTAGAAAAATTAATCTCATCACTATCTAACGTTTCATTAGGTTCTAATACCACTAATTGTACCTGATAATTAGACATTGCACTAACCATAGAAGTAATAGTAGTTTTTATCATCCAAGTATTTGCGGTTTCTAAAACCACATAATTCATTCGACCTGAAACCAACATGTTTTTAAGATTTTCAGCCGAAACAGTTCCATTATCATTCAAAGGAACTAATTTCACATCAGGTTGATTTTTAGACAAATACTGAATTACCGAACCTTTCTTTTTATCTACAACAGCAAGCATATTACCATTTTTAGATCGCATGAAATCGAACATTTTAGTTTTCAAAACATCATTAGTTGGAACAGCCTGATATAAATTAGTTATCGGAGTTCCTTCATCTTTAGACAATGGCGAAATTACCGGAACATTATAACTACTTAACAAACGTGCTGTTACTTCGGCATTATTTTGATAAAAAGGACCAATAACAACATCTGAATTTTGCAATTTATTATTGTTTAAAATGGCCGCAATATTCGAATTGTATTTTGTTTCCTGCGAATCATAAATACTAACATCAATTGGCAATCCTAATGCTTTAGCAGAATCTATTGCCATCAAAGCACCAGCATAAAAATCCAAAGTCATGTTTAAAAACTTATCTTTTTTAAGTTGGGCTACAATTGAATTCGTATCATCTCCTTCTAAACTAGAAACATTAAACGGCAAAAGCATTGCTATTTTTTTACGATCTCCAGAATTATTTTTTGCAGTTAAATCAGTATAAACTTTATTCTCCGAAACATTTGAAAACATTCCGTTTGTAGGAACTTTTAAAAGCATTCCAATTTCAACTCCATTTTTAAGTTCAGGATTCAATGCAACCAATTCATCCTGAGATAAATTAAACTTTTTTGATAAACTGTACAACGTTTCTTTGGGCTTCACCTCATAAGAAACATATTTTTTAGCCGCATCAGTTGCATTTTGTTTAATCTCTGTATTTTGAACTACTTCATTATTTTTAGCAGGGTTTCCTTTAATTAACAAACGATAACCAATTGTTAGATTAGGAATGATTTCAGGATTTTTCTTTTCTAATTCGGCAATGGTAATTCCGTATTTCTTAGCAATGGAATATTTAGTTTCTTTAGGAAGCACATCATGATAAACCGCTTTTTCAGAAGATTTTATTTTGTTTTTAGATGGAATTGTTAATTCCTGACCAATTTGCAAACCATCAGTTTCTAAAAAAGGATTTGCTTTTTTCAAATCAGCATCCGAAACATTGTATTTTTTTTCAATCCCGTACAAAGTTTCTTTAGGCAAAACCTTATGTGTAATTTCCGCCTGACTAGATGCAACCCTAATTCCCGACTTAGAAGGAATTAAAAGCAGACTTCTAGGCTTCAATTTATCTTGTGCATCCGGATTTAACTTGTAAATATCATACGGAGTTACTTTATACATTTTAGCGATTTCAGTTATCGTCTCTCCTCGCTCTACTTTATGAGTGATGGTTTCTTGCGAAAAAATCACATTGGTAAATAACAAAACAGGAATCCAAATTGCGAAAAAATACTTCATTCGATTATTTTATTTAAAAAAATTATTGCACTAAAGATAAGAAAACGGTACCAAATTTTATTCCAAAATCTGATACCGTTTTCATAATAACTAAGAAAGATCAACTAAGAAATTTCTATTATTCCCACTCAATTGTTGCTGGTGGTTTTGAACTAATATCATACACTACTCTGTTCACCCCTTTTACCTTGTTGATAATATCATTAGATACTTTCATCAAAAAATCATACGGTAAGTGAACCCAGTCAGCAGTCATACCATCGGTAGATTCTACAGCACGAAGCGCCACTACTTTTTCATAAGTACGCTCATCACCCATTACACCCACACTATTTACAGGAAGTAAAATAGCTCCTGCCTGCCAAACTTTATCATACAATCCCCAAGATTTCAATCCGTCAATAAAAACTTTATCTACATCTTGTAAAATTTGTACTTTTTCTAAAGTAATATCTCCTAAAATTCTGATTGACAATCCTGGTCCTGGGAAAGGATGTCTTCCTAATAATTCTGGATCAATTCCTAAAGTTGCTCCCACTCTGCGTACTTCATCTTTAAAAAGCATACGCAAAGGTTCCACCACTTTCAATTTCATATAATCTGGCAAACCACCCACGTTGTGGTGTGATTTAATAGTTGCCGACGGTCCTTTTACAGAAACCGATTCGATAACATCAGGATATATTGTTCCTTGGGCTAACCAGGTAACATCTTCAATTTGATGTGACTCATCATCAAAAACTTCGATAAAAGCATTTCCGATAGCTTTTCTTTTCAATTCAGGATCAGTAACTCCAGCTAAGGCATCATAAAAACGCTGAGAAGCATCTACTCCTTTTACATTCAAACCCATTCCTTCATATTGATCTAAAACACTTTGGAATTCATTTTTACGTAACAAACCATTGTTTACAAAAATACAATACAGGTTTTTCCCAATTGCTTTATTCAATAAAACCGCCGCTACAGTTGAATCTACACCTCCTGAAAGACCTAAAACAACTTTATCGTTTCCGATTTTTTCTTGCATTTCAGCCACGATTTCTTCAACGAAAGCATTTGGCGTGAAATTTTGAGGAACCTGAGCAATTTTTACTAAAAAATTCTCTAACATTTGTTTCCCTTCAGTAGAATGATATACTTCTGGGTGGTATTGAATTGCATAAGTGGTTTCACCTTCAATTTTGTAAGCTGCAAATTCCACATCATGTGTACTTGCTAATTTTACACCATTGGTTGGCAACGTCTTAATACTATCACTATGACTCATCCAAACTTGACTGTTTGGAGAAACTCCTTCAAAGAAAACTTCATCTTCCTTAATATAAGACAAATTAGCTCTACCGTATTCTCTAGTGTTAGATGCTGCAACTTCACCTCCACTAAAGTGAGACAAATATTGCGCTCCGTAACATACGGCAAGCATTGGCAATTTCCCTCTAATTTGAGATAAATCCGGATGTGGCGCATCTTCTCCGCGAACAGAAAAAGGGCTTCCTCCTAAAATTACGGCTTTATAACTTGATAAATCCGATGGAAAATTATTATATGGAAAAATTTCGCAGAATATATTTAATTCGCGAACTCTACGCGCAATCAGCTGAGTGTATTGCGACCCGAAATCTAAAATAAGTACGTTGTGTTGCATGGCGCAAAATTACTTTTAAAATTTGGAATGGTAAAATGGATTTTTGAAATTTTTTGTTTTTTTTATTTTCCAATTTCAGTCCAAATTCTTTTTCAAAAAACAACATACGCAGCCTATTCGTTTTTTACTCTTTTACAATAACAAATTTTCCTTTGACTCCCTTATCCCAGTTATCCCAAAATTCCGAACGAACTAAAACTCCTTTATCATCATAAATTTTAAACTCACAAGTATTTCCTCCAGAAGTTCCTTTACTGTAAGCTTCCAGCTCAAAAGTGTTGATTCCATCTTTTAAATCAAAAATAAACTGACCATAACTAGAATACAATTCCATTATACCCCCTATCATTTGATTGTTGAGTGTTGCCTTAATCAAATCACCATCGACATAAATAAAATCACGATATTTAACTACAAAATATTTAGATTTGGTTCTAATTTCTCCAAAGTTTTTATCAATTTTTACCAAAAGGCGATCATCTTCTCTCAATCCTTCTCTAACCAAGGTTTTATCTAAATCTTTGGTCATTTTATCTCTAATTCGATCTCCTGGATTAATAAAATCATTGGTTTGTTCCATCGAAAAAGATTTTGTTTCCCCAATTTGATATTTAGAACTAGAAGGCAAACTAACATCAGGCTTTTTAAAAAGATCTGGAGCTTTAATAACTGGAGCATCAGTTGATGAAGGCGTAACTTTCTTAGGAGCAACTTTATTCGTATTTAATGGTGCAATTGGTGTGAATTTAGCACCTCCAAACTCATTTTGAGCATAGCTACTAAATGCAAAACACATCATTACAAACAACAAAAACTGCTTCATATTAATCTTATTTTGTTTCATTAATAATCCTAAGTATCAACAAATATACCAAGCTTTCATTTTATAAAACAAAACACAAACTCAACATTAAAGAAACTTTAACCAAAAGACAAAAAAACGTCTTAAAACTATTCTTTTTCTAATATAATGGTAGCTTTATATCCTTGAGCAATATTCCATTGATTAGTAGAAATAACAGCTCCCTGATCATCATAAATTTTAAATTCAGCTGTATTTGGTGCAGCAAAACCTTCGTTTAACGCTTCAAAATCAATACGATTCAAGCCTGGCTTCAAATCAATATCAAAACCTTGTTCTTCAGCATTTAAAAGTACTTCTGGCTGAATAATTACATAATTTAAATATACTCTTACCTTATCGCCATCAACATAAGCTGCATCACGATACCGCACTTTAGCAGTTCCTGAACTGGTTTTTACAACCCCTAAATCCTGATCTCTTTTAGCTAATTTTTCAGCATCATATTCTTCTTTTTCAGGAACTTTATACTCGTTTTTATCTAATCCCTGAACTTCATAAGATTTTATCTTATTAAAATCTTCGTTAGAAAACTTCACATCTTTTACCTTAGTTTCCTTAACTTCTTTCTTTTTTACTGGAGCTGCTTTAACTTTAAAGTCACCCCCAAATCCCTCTTGAGAATAGGCTGTTGACAGCACTCCGAACATTAAACCCAAAATAAATATTTGACCTTTAAAACTAAAATATTGATTCATCTTTATATCTTTTTAATTAAAAAACTATATTCAAAAAAACAACTTTTCTGAACTTATTCCTAATAGATAACAATAAAATTTTGATTTTATTGTAAAAAAGTCTTGCCCAAAAATCAAAAAAATACAATTTGAGTTTATCTAAATCCGTGTTTTTTATTTTAGTATTTTTTATAAATTGCAAAAAATATTCTAAACTTTAAACAGAGGGTCATTCCTCTATAAAACAATTAATTACATCAAAATGAAAAGAGAAAACATCTTAACCGGATCGCCATGGGAAGACAAAATGGGATATTGTCGTGCTGTCCGTATTGGAAATATTATTGAAGTTTCAGGAACTGTTGCAATCATTGACGGTGATAAAGTAAAAGCAGATGATGCTCATGCTCAAACCTTAAATATTTTAGAAAGAGTTGAAAAAGTACTTGAAAATTTGAATGCAGGAATGAAAGATGTTATCCGTACCCGTATTTTTACTACTGATGTAACTACATTTGAAGCAGTAGCAACGGCTCACGCTCAGTTTTTTAAAGACATCAAACCAACAACTGGTTTTTACGGAATCAACCAATTAGTAGCTCCTGAATACCTTGTTGAAATTGAGTTGACAGCAGTTATTGCAGAATAATTGAAATTCCAAAATTACTTTTCGAGCGCAACTAGAGCAATTGACCAATTAAAACTGCTTTTGTTGCGCTCAAATATTACAAAACAATTGTAAAAATGAATTTAAAAAAAACAATACTGCTTTCATGTAAATGGATTTTGATTTGTGCTTTAATAGGATTCTTTTCTGGCTCGGCTTCTGCTTTTTTATTAGTCGCTTTAGAATGGGCAGCACAACTTAGGACCCAAAACATTTGGCTGCTATGGTTTTTACCCATCGGAGGTTTATTAATAGGTTTGTTGTATCATTATTATGGTAATGACGTAGTTAAAGGGAATAATCTTTTATTAGACGAATACAAAACACCTCAAAAAACAATTCCGCTAAAAATGGCTCCTTTTGTTCTTTTAGGAACAATTATTACACATCTTTTTGGAGGTTCAGCAGGTCGAGAAGGAACGGCAGTGCAAATGGGTGGTGCAATTTCCGACCAATTCACAAAAATATTCAAACTGGATACTACGGACAGAAAAACGCTAATTATTTTAGGAATTAGTGCTGGATTTGCTTCTGTTTTTGGAACACCACTTGCTGGAGCTATTTTTACTTTAGAAGTATTGTATTGTTGTAAAATCAGTTTAAAGAGCAGTATTCTTTCTTTTGTTGTTGCCTTTTTTGCCTATTACACGGTTGAAATTTGGGGAGTTCATCACACCCATTATAGTATTGCTGATGTACCTGATCTGAATCTTGAAAACTTTCTATGGATTATCCCATCTAGTATTTTATTTGGTTTAGCTGCTATGCTCTTTTCCAGAAGCACTCATTTTTGGGGTTCTTTATTCAAAAAAACAATTTCCTATCCACCGCTGCGCCCTTTTGTAGGCGGAATTATTTTTGCTTTAGTGGTTTATTACTTTAATGCCACCCAATTTATGGGATTAGGAATCCCTTCGATAGTGGAGGCCTTTAATAAACCTAATGAATATTATGATTTTTTACTCAAAATAGTATTTACAGGATTTACTTTGGGAGCAGGTTTTAAAGGCGGAGAAGTAACCCCATTATTCTTTGTGGGCGCCACATTAGGAAGTGCTTTATCCGTTTTTATTCCTCTACCTATTGCACTTTTGGCTGGAATGGGATTTGTAGCTGTATTTTCAGGAGCCACTCACACACCTGTCGCTTGTACTGTTATGGGAATGGAGCTTTTTGGTATTGAAAGTGCCATTTTTATTGGTATTTCTTGCTTTATTGCTTATCTGGCTTCGGGTTCTGTTGGAATTTATAATTCGCAAACCGTTAAAGGAGTGAAATATCATTTGTACGAAAAAATAAGAGCAACAAGACTCAAGTATTTATAAGTTAGACTCTACTTGTATTTATGTAAAACATAAAACATTTAAACCATTTAGACATTTAAGAGAATTAAGGTTTGCAGTATTCTTAACTTTCTTAACTCGCTTAATGGTTAAAAAAAGAATGTTAACAATATTTCCACTAGAACATTAAGTTGCAAAAAAGAAGTTAATTTTTAAATGATTTCATAGTTTACACTAAAAAAATGTAAATTCGCAAACTATGAAAATACAAGACATACAAGCGATACAATCCTTATTGGCTACGCCAAAAAAAATTGCTATTATTCCGCACAGAAATCCTGATGGTGATGCTATGGGCTCAACTTTAGGACTATACCATTTTTTAAGAAAAAACAATCATGAAGCGACTGTAATTTCGCCAAACGAATTTCCTGATTTTTTAGCATGGCTTCCAGGTTCAGAAACGGTTCAAGTATTCGAAAAAGACAAAGAAAATTGCACTAAAATATTAGAAGAAGCGGACATTGTTTTTACTCTTGATTTCAATGCTTTTCACCGTGTAGGCGAAATGGAAAAAGTACTAGAAGTTCTTAAAGCCACTTACATTATGATTGATCATCATCAAAAACCAGATGATTATGCAGCTTATATGTATTCGAATACTTCCATTGGTTCTACTTGCGAAATGGTGTACAACTTTATTTCATTTTTAGACCAGAAAAACCAAATCGATAAAACTATTGGAACTTGTATTTACACTGGAATTTTAACCGATTCAGGTTCTTTTAGATTCCCAAATACAACGGGAAACACACACCGAATTGTTGCCGAATTAATTGATCTTGGCGTAGAAAACACTGAAATTCCGAATTTGCTTTTTGATAACAGTTCTTATAACAGATTACAATTATTAGGCAAAGCATTGCAAAATTTAAAAGTTTTGCCAGAGCATAAAACTTCATACATTACGCTTACGCAAGAAGAACTAAATACATTTAATTATGTAAAAGGAGACACTGAAGGCATTGTAAATTATGGTTTAAGCATTAAAGGAATTCAGTTTACAGCTATTTTTATCGAAAATAAAGACGAAAAAATCATTAAAATTTCTTTCCGTTCTCAAGGTGGTTTTGATGTAAATGAATTTGCAAGAGCACATTTTAACGGTGGCGGACATCGGAATGCTGCTGGAGGAAGATCAGAAGTTTCAATGGAAGAAACCATAGAAAAATTTGAAAATTTAGTCAAAAATCTAACGCTATAAAACCATGAAAGCTATTCAATTTGTTGTTATAAGTTGTTTCTTTTGCTTGATTTTCACAGCTTGCAAACAACATCAAGATGCCCGTCGTCCTGTTTCTAGTGCTTCAGGTGTTTTTATGAAAAAATCAGTAGAGAGAAACAAAAAACTAAATGCTTCTGATGAGGATTTAATCAAAGCTTTGATGAAAAAAAATCCTAACATTAGCTATTTTGCTTCAACAAAAGGCTATTGGTATTCGTATGAAACAAAAAACAATGCCGATACCTTAACTCCTAAAAAAGGGGATGTCGCCTTTTTTAATTATGAGTTAAAAGATCTCAACGGCACGATTATTTACACGGAAGTAGAATTAAGATCTCAGGTATATCGGGTAGACAAACAAGAAATCATGACAGGAATTCGAGAAGGTATCAAATTGATGCGCAAGAACGAAAAAGTAAATTTCTATTTTCCTTCGCACATCGCTTATGGCTATCATGGTGACAACAAAAAAATTGGCCCTAACCAACCTTTAATTTGCACAATTACGTTAAACGATTTTAAGCCTGAATCAGTTTATAAAAAAGAGCTGGAACAAAATGCGGAACTTAACAGAACTCCTTATCAAGACAGTATAAAAAGACCAAAAAAAGTGATTTCAAAACCTAAAAAAACAACTCAAGATACCTTACAATAAGTTTAATATTAATCAACCATGAAAAAAAACATTTTATTTGTATTGCTTCTCATCACTACATTGTATTCTTGCAAAGAAGGAAACAGCAACTTAGCTGATGGTTTATATGCTAAAATTGAAACCAATAAAGGAGATATTTTTTTAGAACTAGACTACACTAAAGCGCCAATTACAGTGGCCAACTTTGTAACATTAGCCGAAGGAAAAAATGATTTTGTTACCAATGAACATCTAAAAGGTCGCCCATTTTATGATGGTCTAAAATTTCACCGTGTGATTAAAGAATTTATGATACAAGCTGGAGATCCGTTAGGGACAGGTTCTGGAGATGCTGGTTACAAATTTAAAGATGAATTTAGCGATTTGATTTTCGATAAAGAAGGTCTTTTGGCCATGGCCAATAACGGTCCAGCCACCAATAGCAGTCAATTTTTCATTACACACGTTCCTACGCCTTGGTTAGATAACAAACATACTATTTTTGGTCGCGTAGTTGACAAAGGAATGGAAGTCGTAAATAAAATTGAACAAAACGACATAATTGAATCCATAACCATTATTCGCAAAGGAGAGGCCGCTAAAAAATTCAATGCTGTAAAAATATTCTATGATTATTTCTCTATTGAGTCTAAAAGACAAAAAGAGCAAATGAACATTAAAGCACAAAATGAAAAAGAATATGAGACAAAATACGGAAAAATAATTGAAGAAAAAGTAGCCTATTTTGAAGCTTTAAAAAGCAAAGCATCTAAAACTGCTTCTGGATTAAAGTACAACATCATCCATAAAGGAGATGGTAAAAAACCAGCCAAAGGAACCGATGTACACATTAATTATGCAGGTTTTCTTGAAGACGGACAACTTTTTGATACCAGTATTGAAAATGTGGCACAAACTTTTGGAAAATATGATCCAAACCGAGCGGCACAAGGTGGTTACCAACCTATTCCTTTTCAAGCAGGAAGAAAAGACGGTTTAATTCCTGGATTTATAGAAGGTCTTGAAAAAATGTCTTTTGGAGACAAAGCCATTTTATTTATCCCTTCACATTTAGCTTATGGAGCTGGCGGAGCTGGAAATATAATTCCACCTTATGCCAACATTATATTCGAAATCGAATTAGTTCAAGCAAAATAATTATTAAAAAAAACAATCATAGAATATCCTTAATCAATGAAATTCAAACTATTAATTTTAGCCTTTGTTACTTTAATTAGCGCTCAGGCACAGGAAACTTCAAAAAAACTAGTCAAAAGTCCAGCAAAAAAAACAGCTACAATAAAACAAGACGGAATTTTTGCAACTATCAACACTAATAAGGGAGCAATTGTTCTGGAATTGGATTTCCAAAAAACCCCAATTACTGTTGCCAATTTTATTAGTCTTGCTCAAGGCAAAAATGAATTTGTAACCGACAAAAAACTAAAAGGAAAACCATTTTTTGATGGTTTAAAATTCCACCGGGTTATTAGTGAATTTATGATTCAGGGTGGTGATCCACAAGGAACAGGTACTGGAGGACCAGGTTATGCTTTTAAAGATGAATTTATTCCTGAGTTAAAATTTGATAAAGGAGGGATTTTAGCAATGGCCAATTCTGGTCCAAAAACTAATGGAAGTCAATTTTTTATTACGCACAAAGAAACACCTTGGTTAAACGGAAAACATACTATTTTTGGTCATGTAATTGAAGGAATGAATGTAGTTGATAGCATTGCTCAGGACGATGTAATTAAAAATATCATTATTACTCAAAAAGGGGCATTGGCAAAAAAATTCAAGGCCGAAAAAGTATTTGCTAACTATTACAACAACAAAGCCGAAGAAGAAAAAAAAGAAGCGGAAGCTAAAGCAGAAGCAGAAAAAGTCCAAAAAGAAAAAATGGCTGCGTTAGTTACTGAAAAGGTGGCTTATTTGAATACCCAAAAAGCTACTGCAACCACTACTCCTTCTGGATTAGCATATAAAATAATTCAAAAAGGAACGGGTACAAAACCAGCTGCAGGAACTACAATTTATTTTCATTACAGCGGTTTTCTGGAAGATGGAAACTTATTTGACAGCAGCCGTGAAGAAGTGGCCAAGTCTTACAATAAACACAATGAAATGCGAGCGATGCAAGGCGGTTACAATCCTTTTCCATTCGAAATTGGTAAAAAAGATGGTATGATTCCGGGATTTATTGAGGCTATTGATTTACTTTCTTTTGGAGATAAAATAATTGCTTTCATTCCTGCTAAATTAGCTTATGGTGAAAGTGGTGCTGGCGGAGTAATTCCTCCAAATGCTACTTTGATTTTCGAAATAGAAATTTTCGAGAAACAAACAGAAACCAAATAATATCAAAATCCGATTTGCAACAAACAAATCGGATTTTTTTATTTAAGAACTCACTAAAACCTATTATCGTACTTTCAATTATTTTCCTTACATTAGAGAAACTAAAAAAATTAAAAAACCATGAATCTATCAAAAATTATTGGAATCGTATTAATCGTAGTTAGTTTAGGAATAGGATATTTAGGATTGAACAAAGTACAGGAAAACACTTCAGAAGTTAATGTACTTGGGATAAAAATTGAAGCTTCTGATGAGTCTGGAAAACAAGAAGGTTATATGTATATAGGATTTGCAGTGCTTCTTTTTGTTGGAGGACTTTACACAGTGAATAAATCAAAATAAATAATAAAGAGAAACCCTTTCGCTAATTATTATAACGAAAGGGTTTTTGAATTTTATAAATAAGAGTTCTTATTTTTTACCAAATTTCCACTCAAATTCATCTTTATCATTGATAATTGCTCCTACTTCAAGTTTTACAACTTCGTCAAATTCAGTTTGAAACAATAACCAATTGTCTTCGTTAAAATAATTTTCAAAAGTATCAAATTCTTCCTGAGTGAATTTTGTAATGCTTTTTTGAGCCAAATCTTTTTTAACGTCTTTGATGCTTCTGCCAATCATTTTATTGCCAAATAATTCCAAATCAACACTAGAAGCTACAATATAACCCATTTTAAAATCTTCGTCTTTGTAAAAAGTCAAACGCATTTTGAATTTATTGTAAACAAAAATGACATTCTCATCTTCATCTTTATAATTTCTATCAGGTTTTCCATAAACGGCTTCAACATCTTTTTGTTTCATCCCGAAAATGAGCTTATCAATTCCGTTTTTAAGATTTATTTTCATAGTAAATAATTTTGCTCAAAGTTCGTAAACTTTTTCACATCTCGAACCATTTTAGAATTTATAATCTTAAGATTTTACTAAAGTTAAGCTCGATAAGGTACTTTTTTAGTAAATTAGTACATAATGGTAATGCTAGTACCAACAGCAATTTTGCTCAAAAAATTCGAGAAAATATCCTATTTAATCATTTTTTTCGAATAAAACCATCATCCTCATGAACTTACCTTTCAAAGATAAAAAATTTCTTTTTTTACTCCTATCGGTCAGTATTGTAGTTGCTTTAGAAATCCTATCACTAGTAGGAATTCATCTCCCCATGCCTTATGCTCCGTTTATTTTCTGTTTATTCATCATCGGAATTGGTCATGAAGTTATCCTTAACGGACTCCAATCGCTTATTAAACTCAATTTTAGCAGCATCAATTTATTAATGACCATTGCGGTTATTGCAGCCTTATATTTAGGTCAATATCCCGAAGCCGCTGTGGTTATTGTACTTTATGTTTTAGGCGAAAGACTAGAGGACATTGGGCTGGAAAATTCAAAATCGGCATTGGATCAATTAATTCAAAGCGTACCCAAAACAGCATTTGTAAAATCAGAACAACAAAATGTTGCCATCGACAACATCAAAATTGGAACTATTATCCAAATCAAAGCGGGAGATATTATTCCGCTCGACGGAAAAATTTCTTTTGGCGAAAGTATGATTGACGAGTCAGCCATTACGGGTGAACCTATTGCTAAGGAAAAACAAATAGGCGATTCCGTTTTCGCAGGCACCATCAACACCAATGGTTTTCTCGAAATAACAACAACTAAACTTTCTACTGATACTACTTTTGCAAAAATAATCCAACTTACTTTTGAAGCGGGAGCTGCCAAAAGTGAAACTCAAAAGTTCATTCAGCGGTTTTCAAGATTATACACTCCTATTATTATTGTTTTAGCCATTTTAATTTTTACCGTTCCCGTTTTTGTAATGGGGCAGGATTTTGATCATTGGTTAAAACAGGCAGTTACACTGTTAGTAATTGCTTGTCCCTGTGCTTTAGTTATCTCAACTCCCGTGGCCATTTATGCTGCTATAGGTAACGCTTCCGCAAAAGGCGCTTTGATAAAAGGCGGAAAATACATTGAAGCCTTAGCTCAAATTCAAGCGATTGCGGTTGACAAAACCAGAACCATTACTTATGGAACTCCAGTAGTTTCAGATGTTTTTCCGCTAATAGGAACCAGCCGAAAAGAATTGCTTTCCTGTACTGCTGGCGCCGAAATATATTCGGAACATCCCTTGGCGCAAGCCATAGTTTTAGCAAGTGAAGCCGAAGGTTTTGAACCTCATCCTGTAAAGGAATTTAAAAGTATTATGGGAAAAGGGGCTACGGCAAAATGTAGTATTTCAAACTTAGACACTATAATGGTAGGTAAATTAGAATTCATTAGAGAATACCATGAAATATCTCCTGAAGTTGAAAAAATTGTGGCACAATTATCTACCGAAGGAAAAACAAGTGTCGTTGTCAGTTTTGGTAGAGGTGTAGCTGGAATTATTGGTTTAACAGACAAGATTAAACCTGATAGCCGTTCAGCGATACAGCAATTGCAAGAACAAAATATTGATGTAATTATGCTAACGGGTGATAGCGAAAAAGCTGCTCATTTTGTAGCAAGACAAGTGGGAATTACAAAAGTTTTTGGCGGTTTACTTCCAGAACAAAAATCAGAAGAAATGAAAGCACTTTTACAGCAATATGACAAAGTAGCTATGGTAGGAGACGGAATCAACGACGCTCCAGCTCTGGCAATAAGCACCGTAGGAATTGCAATGGGAGCTGCTGGAAGTGATACAGCTATAGAAACCGCTAATATTGCATTGATGAACGACCAACTTTCATTAATCCCTTTTTTGATTCGATTGAGTAAAAAGACCATAAAACAAATCAAGATCAACACCTTTGGAGCAATTGCTACTAAATTGGTGTTTATTCTGTTAGCTATTTTTGGATACAGCAATCTAGCCTTGGCCATTGCTGCGGATGTAGGTGTTACGCTAATCGTAATTTTATTTAGTTTGAATTTAATGCGATTTGAAAAAGTGAAAGTTTAAAGGCTATTTCTCAACATCTTCAAAACAAAAAAGACGATTTATAATTAAAATCAGAAAGCTATGAATATCTCTTTTGAAAAAAAAATATTTCTAGGATTTATCATCAATATTTTTGTTGTGGTAGCAGCGGCATGGATTTTTTTAACACGTGTAAATTCTGAGCGAGATACAACAATGGACGCTAGATTAGATCTAATCGAAGTAGCTTTATTTGGACTTTCTATTATTCTATTAATTGTAGTTTATTTTATCATAAGAACCCAATTTCGAGCTAAAGAAAGCGCTTTAAAACTTTTAGAAGAAAACAAACAGCTACTCCAATCTATAATTGACAATACTTCCAATCCTATTTTTATAAAAAAATTAAATGGTGAATATTTATTAATCAATAAAAATTATGGAGAATTATTTGGAACTACAAACGAACGAATTATCGGTAAAACAGATCTTGATTTTTTACCCCAAGAAATCGCCCAAACCTATAGAAATTCTGATTTAGAAGTCGCTAAGAAGTTAGTCGAAATAAAATCAGAAGAAATTATTCAACAAAATGATGGACCTCATACTTACATTGCGGTTAAATTCCCATTGTATGATACCACAGGAAGAATTTATGCCATTGGAGGCATATCCACCGACATTACCGAAAGAAAAAAATTAGAAGATTCCCTAAAAGCAACCGATGCTTTCTTTAATATGTCTTTTGATATTTTTACTGTAGCTAGAAAAGACCATTTTATAAAAATCAATACTGCTTTTACCTATACCTTAGGCTATATACAAAAAGATATGGATGAAATAAAATTCATGAGTCTTGTCCACCCAGATGATTATAGCACTTCTGTAGAAGTATTGGCTCATATTCTTAAAGGCAATACTATTATTAGTTATAAAAACAGAGTACGCCATAAAGACGGTTCTTACCGGTGGTTCGACTGGAATAGTAGTATCGATTTGAAAGAAGGAATTATTTATTCTGTTGCCCGTGATATTACCGATAAAGTACAATTAGAATCAGAACAACAAAAAGCAATTGATGAACTTTATGAAAATGAAGAAAAATTACGTGTTATTGTAGAAAATATTGGAGAAGGAGTTATAGTAGCAAATGCCGACAAAAAAGTGGTTCTTGCTAATTATATGGCTAATGATATCTTTGGAATCGAAGAAGATGACAAAATATCAACCGATTTAACTGCTCATTTCGAACTTTATTTCCCAGATGAGAAAACTATATTTCCTGCGCAAAACCTACCCATGGAACGTGCTTTTAATGGCGAAGTAACCGATGATGTAGATGTGGTACTTTGGGATCCTATTTCGAAAGAAAAAAGAAGAGTGCTTATTAGCGGTCGTCCTTTAATTGACCATGATAATAATATCGTGGCTGCAGTTATAACCATTAAAGATATTAGCAAATACAAAAAAATGGAAGAAGAACTCGAAGAAACGGAAATCAAATACCGTAAACTCATTGGTTTCAAAAACGAAAACAAAGAAGAAGACAAAGACAAGAAAAAACCATTATAATCGCATAAAAAAGCGTTAAGTTTTAAATCTTAACGCTTTTGTGTTTTATTCTTCTTCGTGCATTTCGTCGTAACGGGCAGGGATTTGTGGATCAAAAAGGGGACATTTGAATTCTTCCATAATATCTACTAATTTATCCATGATTTTACCTTCAGTTCCGTAACAATCTATTTGAACGGTTTGAGGAGTGGTTTTTACTTGAAAAGCACCTACTCCATCCTTATTTTTCCAGCTGTTCTCATCTACTCTTTCCCATTTAGAAAACACCGAAGCAATTCGGTTGATAATAACCGTAACAGGAAGTTCTTCCAGACCTTCTATAGTATCCTGCTCATCGATGGCTTCATAAACCTCTTGATGGTTTAAATAAACCCCTTCTAAATAATTCCAAAAAAGTAATTCGTACATGTTTTTAAAGTTTCTGAGTCTCTAAGATTCTGAGGTACTGAGGTTTTATAGACTGAAATAGACATATCAGCAACTTAGTTACTTAGCTTCTTAGCAATTCTAATTAATATTCGAAAGTACCGTATTCGCTAGAAATAGTTAATTTCTTAGTATCAGCAGTTTCAACACGGCCTACAATTTGTGCATTTACGTTGAATGATTTTGAAATAGCAATAATATCCTGTGCAACGGCTTCAGGAACGTAAATTTCCATACGATGTCCACAGTTGAAAACCTGATACATTTCTTTCCAATCCGTTTTTGATTGTTCCTGAATTAATTTGAACAATGGTGGAACTGCGAACAAATTGTCTTTTATAATATGTAAATTATCTACGAAATGTAAAATCTTAGTTTGTGCTCCACCACTACAATGTACCATTCCGTGAATTTCATTCGAAGAATACTGATCTAAAATTTTCTTGATAATAGGCGCATAAGTACGCGTTGGCGAAAGCACTAATTGTCCAGCGTCGATTGGAGAATTTTCTACTGCATCAGTCAATTTCACCTGACCAGAATAAATTAATTCTTCTGGAACTGCAGCATCGTAACTTTCTGGATATTTTGTTGCCAAATATTTTCCAAAAACATCATGACGCGCCGATGTTAATCCGTTACTTCCCATTCCACCATTATAGCTTTTTTCATAAGAAGCCTGACCGAAAGATTCCAATCCAACGATAACATCACCTGCTTGAATATTAGCATTATCAATAACTTTAGAACGTTTCATTCTGGCAGTAACTGTAGAATCTACAATGATTGTTCGAACAATATCTCCCACATCAGCAGTTTCTCCACCTGTCGAGTGAATACTCACTCCAAAAGAAGCTAATTCTTTGATTAATTCTTCAGTCCCATTGATGATTGCCGAAATGACTTCAGCTGGAATTAGGTTTTTATTTCTTCCAATTGTAGATGAAAGTAAAATATTATCGGTTGCACCTACACACAACAAATCGTCAATATTCATGATTAAAGCATCCTGAGCGATGCCTTTCCAAACCGAAACATCTCCTGTTTCTTTCCAATACATGTAAGCCAATGAGGATTTAGTTCCCGCACCATCGGCATGCATGATAAGACAATATTCATCATCTTGGGTTAGATAATCAGGGACAATTTTACAAAATGCCTGAGGAAACAATCCTTTGTCTATATTTTTTATAGCGTTGTGTACATCTTCTTTGGATGCCGAAACACCGCGTTGTGCATATCTTTTTGAAGTATCTGAACTCATGAATTGGAATTGTGTAGCTGATATAATACAGCTTGGTTTTGCGGCAAAGATACTAATTAGATTTAGGATTTCAGAATTAGGATTTAGGATTTATTATACTTTTTTGATTCCCAATTCATCAGCACAAAAAAACCGACCTGATTTAAAAAATCGGTCGGTTTCTGAATTTAATTATTTTAATCAATTATTTTGTAAACAACAACTCTCTATATTTAGTCAACGTCCACAATTCATTATCAACTAATAATTCTAATTTATCACAGTGCGTTCTAATGATTTCAAAATACGGTTTTACTTTATTGCAATAAGCCTCAGCTGTTTTTTGCGCATCAGTCAACATGTTTGCCGTTTTTCTTTCGTTACGCATTTCCTCTACTTTAGCATTGATTTCTTCAATATGTTGAGAAATTTCTTTTATCAAACCTATTTGCTCTTTAGCAATCGATTCAAATTCGTTTCCAAAGATATCTTTCAAGCCTTTTACATTTTCAATCAAAGTATTTTGGTAACGAATAGCTGTTGGGATGACATGATTTTTCGAAATATCTCCTAAAACCCTACTTTCAATCTGGATTTTCTTAGCGTATTCTTCTAATTCAATTTCGTAACGCGCTTCAACTTCCACATGATTCATAATTCCTAATTCAGAAAACAAATCCAATGCTCTTTTTGATGCTCTTGCTTTTAAAGCTTCAGGCGTCGTTTTAAAATTACTCAATCCTCTTTTCTTAGCTTCTTTTTCCCAAGCTTCACTATAACCATCACCTTCAAAAAGAATATTTTTAGAAACCTTAATGTATTCTCTCAAAACATTAAAAATAGCATCGTCTTTTTTCATTGCTTTAGAATCAATTAAAGCATCAACTTCTACTTTAAAGTCTCTTAATTGCTTAGCAACAATAGTATTTAAAATAGTCATCGAATTAGAACAGTTTGCCGAAGAACCTACTGCTCTAAACTCAAATTTATTTCCTGTAAAAGCAAATGGTGACGTTCTGTTTCTATCAGTATTATCTAAAATTACTTCTGGTATTTTTCCAACTACGTTTAATTTTAAATCGGTTTTCTCTTCTGGAGATAATTTTCCAGTAGTTACACTTTCTAATTCAGCCAGAACTTTAGTTAATTGTTCTCCAATAAATACCGAAATAATTGCTGGTGGCGCTTCATTAGCTCCTAAACGATGGTCGTTACTAGCCGTTGCAATCGAAGCACGCAACAACTCTTCATAATCATTTACCGCTTTGATGGTATTGATAAAGAAAGTCAAAAATTGCAAATTGCTCATTGGTGTTTTACTTGGACTCAAAAGATTCACTCCAGTATCTGTTGCCAAAGACCAGTTGTTGTGTTTTCCTGAACCGTTAACTCCTTTAAAAGGTTTTTCGTGGAATAAAACGATGAAGTCGTGACGTTCAGCCACTTTTTGCATCACATCCATCAAAAGACAGTTATGATCTACTGCTAGATTTGTTTCTTCGAAAATAGGAGCCAATTCAAATTGATTTGGCGCTACTTCATTATGACGCGTTTTAACCGGAATTCCAAGCAACATACATTCTTGTTCTAAATCACGCATATAAGTCAAAGCACGTGTTGGAATAGAACCAAAATAGTGATCGTCTAATTGTTGCCCTTTTGCAGAAGTATGTCCTAATAAGGTTCTTCCTGTCATCATTAAATCAGGACGAGAATGTGCCAAAGCTTTGTCTACCAGGAAATATTCTTGTTCCCAACCCAAAGTTGCAGTAACCTTTTTTACATTTTTATCAAAATAACGACAAACTTCAGTCGCTGCTTCATCCATTACTGCTAAAGCTCTTAATAATGGAATTTTGTTATCTAAGGCTTCTCCTGTATAAGAAATAAAAACCGTAGGAATACATAAAGTAGTACCATATATAAATGCTGGAGAAGTAGGATCCCAGGCGGTATATCCTCTTGCTTCAAAAGTATTTCTAATTCCTCCATTTGGAAAACTAGAAGCATCTGGTTCTTGCTGAACTAATTGTGCTCCTCCAAATTTTTCTACAGGATCACTACCATCATAAGATGTTTCAAAAAAAGCATCGTGCTTTTCAGCTGTAGTTCCTGTTAAAGGTTGAAACCAATGAGTGTAATGTGTAACGCCTTTTGATAAAGCCCATTCTTTCATACCCATAGCAATGTAATCGGCTAATTTTCTATCAATTTTTGTTCCATGTTGGATTGCACCTCGTACAGCCTTAAAAGCATCTGAAGTCAAATATTGCTTCATTGCTTTTTCATTAAATACATTGGAGCCAAAAATGCTTGACTTTCTATCTGTTTCTTCAAAATGTACTGCTTTTCTATTAGATGCTTCTCTTAGTGCTTGAAAACGAATTGTTGACATTATAGATTGTTTTTTTTTCTAAAATTGTTAATTCACAATTTTTAATTAATAATTACAAATATAAAGAATCTAAAATAAAAATCCCTGAGCTGCATTATCAAATTGCTTTTTATTTAGCTTCAAAATTGCTTTTTTTTAAATATACCCCTACCCAAAATATAGTAATCTGAAAAATAACATTCATTCAAACAAAAGAGACCCCAAGGTTTTCAGCACTAAAAAAAATATTATATATTTGCACCTCAGTTAAAATCAAGAAAATTAATTTATATTATTATGGCTAAAATAAAGTTAGAGTACATTTGGTTAGACGGATACGAACCGACTCAAAATCTTAGAAGTAAAACTAAAGTTGAAGAGCACGAAAACTTCCAAGGAACTTTAGAAGAAATTGGAAACTGGTCATTTGACGGTTCTTCTACAAAACAAGCTGAAGGAGGATCTTCTGATTGTCTTTTAGTTCCTGTTGCTATTTATCCTGATCCAGATCGTATTAACGGATACTTAGTTATGTCTGAAGTTATGTTTGCTGATGGAACGCCACACCCTTCTAACGGTAGAGCTACTATTGATGATGACAATGATGATTTCTGGTTTGGTTTCGAACAAGAATATTTCATCATGGATACTAAAACTTTATTACCATTAGGTTTCCCAGTAGGTGGTTACCCAGCTCCTCAAGGAATGTACTACTGTTCAGTAGGTGGAAAAAACACTCACGGTAGAGCTTTAGTTGAAGAGCACGCTAATTTATGTATTGATGCAGGTTTGAACTTCGAAGGAATCAACCAAGAAGTTGCTTGTGGACAATGGGAATTCCAATTATTCGCTAAAGGTGCTAAAAAAGCAGGTGATGAAATCTGGATTGCTCGTTACTTATTAGATCGTTTGACTGAGAAATACGGTTACTATATTGAATACCACCCAAAACCACTTGGTGATACTGACTGGAATGGTTCAGGTATGCACGCTAACTTCTCTAACAATGTATTAAGAACATGTGGAGATCAAGCAACTTATGAAAAAATTTGTGAAGCTTTCCGTCCTGTAACTAAAGAGCACATTGCTGTTTACGGAGCTTACAATGACCAACGTTTAACTGGTAAACATGAAACTGCATCTATTCACGATTTCTCTTATGGAATATCTGATAGAGGAGCTTCAATCCGTATTCCACTTATTACAGTTCAAAAAGGCTGGAAAGGTTGGTTAGAAGACAGAAGACCAGCATCTAACGGTGATCCATACAAAATTGCTGCAAGAATTATCAAAACAGTTAAATCTGTATTGTAATTCTTAATTATAAGATTAAAAATGCCTTCAGAAATGGAGGCATTTTTTTTTATGTCATAAATTCAAAGTCTTAAATCAATCCTATCCACAAAAAACTATCTTTGCAATAACATAAATTAAATATTATGATAGTTTGGATTTGCTTTATAAGTGCTATTTTATTATTCCTAGCCTTAGATTTAGGAGTTTTCAATAAAACTCCTCACGTGATTACCTCAAAAGAAGCTGGAAAATGGACTGGAATTTGGGTTTCATTATCATTTCTATTTTCAGCTGTAGTTTATTGGCTTTACCAAAACAACTATGTTGAAAATCCCGACCAATTAAAACCTATGGTCGCTTCGATGAAGTATATCACAGGTTACCTGATTGAACTTTCTCTTAGTATCGATAATATTTTTGTAATTGCCATTATCTTTTCTTCTTTTAGAATTCCTAAAAAATACCAACATCGTGTATTGTTTTGGGGAATCATTGGTGCTATCGTTTTTAGAGGGCTTATGATCTATTTTGGTGTTATGATTATCAACAAATTTGCATGGACTACCTATTTGTTTGGTGCTTTCTTGATTTACACCGCCATCAAAATGTTTTTTACGAAAGAAGACCACGAATACAATCCTCATAATTCTCCGATATACAAATACTTAAGAAAACTAACCCCAATAACAACAAAGATTGATGGCGAGCATTTTTTTGTAAAAATCAACAATGTTAATACCGCCACTCCATTATTTGTGGCTTTAATTCTTATTGAGGTTATGGATGTTATTTTTGCATTAGATAGCGTACCTGCTATTTTAGCAATAACTTCCGATCCTTTTTTAGTATTTAGTTCGAATATTTTTGCCATTTTAGGACTGCGTTCCATGTATTTCTTCTTGGCAAATATGCTGGAAAAATTCAGTTATCTGGAATACAGCTTGATTGCCATTTTAACCTTTGTAGGATTAAAAATGATCCTACATAAATTTATCCACCTTCCAGAATGGGTTTCTTTAGCATTTATTGCAGTGGCTCTCTTAACAGGAATTATTGCTTCTCTTCAAAAAGATAAACGAAACAAAAAAAATAAAGCATAAAACAAAAAAAGGAAATCTCTCGATTTCCTTTTTTTAATTTCATTAACTGAATAGATTATAATTTTATTTTTTTAATCTTATTTTCAGATAATTTTAAAGTATTCATTACTTCTACATAATTACTTGTATCCATTGAAGAAGCTAAATAAGACGGAATAAGAACAATCCTAAAAGTTTGATTATTAATATAACCAGGAGTATCTAATAAATTATAAGTTCCTCTAGCGGTAATTACAAAATCTACTTTACTGAAATCATAATCATAATCTAATTCTTCACCATTTGAAAAATAAATAGTTCTTGGTATTAACTGCCAAATTGGAGTATTTGAATCAATAAGATCTACTAACCTATAAATCAAAACAGTTTCATCATCACGTAAGTTTTCATTAATTTCAAATCTAAAAGTACTTCTTATATTATACTCGTTATCAGCTACCCTTCCTAAATTATCAGTGATTTCAAAAGCATACGGATACGTGTCGTCATCTTCATCAAAATCATCCGAAGACGAACAACCAGAAATAGCTAAAAAGCTAACAAAAGCAAAAAGTGTTATTATTTTTTTCATGACATAAATTTTTAAATGGTTAAGGTATGGAATTTATTATTCATTAATTATGCCAAAATTTATTTAGCATAAAAAAAAGAGACCAAAATAGTTCATTTCTATTTTTGATCTCTTTTATGAAAACTTATGTTAACTTATTTCAAACCAGCTAAACTCTGCTCAATGGTTGCAATTTTTGCTAAAGCATCTGCTTCTTTTTGTTTTTCATTAGCCAAAACTTTTTCAGGAGCTCCGTTAACAAATTTTTCGTTAGACAATTTTGCCTGAACTGATTTTAAGAAACCTTGCGTATATTTTAATTCTTCATCTAATTTCTTAATCTCCGCTTCAACATCAATATTTCCAGAAATCGGAATAAAATATTCATTTGATTTTACACGGAAAGATAAGGCTCCGTCTACTTTATCCGAAACATATTCAAAAGCTGAAATATTACCTAATTTCGTTACGATTGAATCAAAATAAGTCGAGATATTTTCGCTATTGATCGCTTTTAATTCGATAGCATCTTTAAACGGAATATTTTTATCTTTTCTAATGGTTCTAATTCCTGAAATTACTTCAATTGTATTTTCAAAATCAGAAATCAAACTCGCATTAAACGGTTTTAATTCTGGCCAAGTTGAAACAATTAAAGCTTCTTCTGGCGTTCTATCAGAAATTAAATGCCAAATTTCCTCAGTCAAAAATGGCATGAAAGGATGCAACAACTTCAGGTTACTTTCTAACATTTCGATTGCTTTGTCGAATGTAGCTTTGTCAATTGGTTGTTGGTAAGCTGGTTTAATCATTTCAAGAAACCAAGAACAGAAATCATCCCAAACCAATTTGTAAATCGCCATTAAAGAATCGGAAATTCTGTATTTCTCGAAATTATCTTCGATATCAACTAAAGTTTGTTGTAATTTTGCCTCGTACCATTCGATAGCTACTTTTGATGATTCTGGCTGCGGAATAGTTTCTGAAACTTCCCAACCTTTAATCAATTTGAAAGCATTCCAAATTTTATTAGAAAATCCTTTTCCTTGATTACATAATTCTTCATCAAACATAATGTCATTTCCTGCAGAAGCACTCAAAAGCAATCCTACACGAACACCGTCGGCACCAAATTTTTCGATCAAATCTAAAGGATCAGGAGAATTCCCTAATGATTTAGACATTTTTCGACGTTGTTTATCACGAACTAAACCAGTTAAATACACGTTTGTAAATGGTTTTTCACCCGCATATTCGTAACCTGCAATAATCATTCTGGCAACCCAGAAAAACAAAATATCCGGACCTGTTACCAAATCATTTGTTGGATAATAATATTTATAATCGGCACTTTCTGGATCCATTATTCCACCAAAAACAGACATTGGCCAAAGCCAAGAAGAGAACCAAGTGTCAAGTGCATCAACATCCTGTTTCAAGTCAGAAACTTGAAGTTGGGAGTTTGAAGTTTTTTCTTTGGCTAATGCCAAAGCTTCTTCGATTGTTTCTGCAACTACAAAATCTTCTTTCCCATCTCCATAATAATAAGCCGGAATTTGTTGTCCCCACCATAATTGACGAGAGATATTCCAATCACGAATGTTGTTTAACCAATGCGCATACGTATTATTAAAACGTGCGGGATGCAACTTAATATCACCATCTTCTAAAACCGATTTGATTGCCGGTTTTACTAAATCTTCCATTTTCAAAAACCACTGATCTGATAATCTTGGTTCGATTATCGCTTTGGTTCTTTCAGAAGTTCCAACTTTATTCAAATGGATTTCAGTTTTTGCCAAAGCTCCAATTTCTTCTAATTCTTTTGCAATTTCAGTACGAACCACAAAACGATCTTTTCCCTGATAATGCAATCCGAAGCTATTTAGCGTAGCATCTTCATTAAAAATATCAACGATTTCAAGATTGTGTTTTTCTCCAAGGGTTTTATCGTTCATATCGTGTGCCGGAGTCACTTTCAAACATCCGGTTCCGAATTCTACATCTACATATTCATCTTCGATAATTGGAATTACACGGCCACAAATTGGAACAATAGCTTTCTTCCCTTTCAAATGTGTAAAACGCTCATCATTTGGATTAATACAAATGGCAGTATCTCCAAAAATAGTTTCTGGACGGGTTGTCGCAACAGTCAAAAATTCCTCGCTACCTTCGATTTTATATTTTAAAAAAAATAATTTCCCTTGTTGTTCTTCATAAATAACTTCTTCGTCAGACAAAGTCGTTTTCGCTTCAGGATCCCAATTTACCATTCGGTATCCTCTGTAGATCAAACCTTTGTTATACAAATCAACAAAAGACTTAATTACAGACGCTGACATATCAGGATCCATAGTAAATTTAGTTCTTTCCCAATCACATGAAGCACCTAATTTTTTAAGCTGCTCCAGGATTGTTCCGCCATATTTATCCGTCCATTCCCAAGCGTGTTTCAGAAACTCTTCGCGTGTTAAATCATTTTTATTGATTCCTTCTGCTTTTAATTTGGCAACCACTTTAGCTTCCGTTGCAATAGAAGCGTGATCCGTTCCCGGAACCCAGCAAGCGTTAAAACCTTTTAGACGTGCTCTTCTAATTAAAACATCCTGAATAGTATTGTTTAACATGTGTCCCATGTGCAAGACTCCCGTTACATTAGGCGGAGGAATAACAATGGTGTATGGTGTTCTATGGTCTGGTTCTGAGTGAAAATAGTTGTTTTTCATCCAGTAGTCATACCATTTTTGTTCTATCGTTTTAGCGTCAAATTGTGCGGGAATTGTCATTGTATTGTTTATTTGTTTAATCAGTTATTTGTCCAACCGATTAAACGAATAATCGATTAAACAAATAAACTTTTCTTTGGTGTGATTTTTGTAATTTATATCGGGAACAAAAGTAAATAATAAAGTACACTATAAAAAGGGAATTAAAAATTTGTGTACTAATTAAAACAAAGTATATTTACTTTAAATAAGACTCATTACAATGAAAAATATTACCACATTTATAGCAATCTTATTCTTTAGCAGTATTGGATTTGCTCAAAAGGGAGCTAAAATAGAATTCAAGGCTAAAAATAACACTATTGACTACGGAACAATCAGCAAAAAGACCGATAATGGTATTCGCTCTTTTGAATACACAAATACTGGCGATGCACCATTAATTATTTACTCCATTCAATCCTCAACAAGCTGTACCGTTTTATCAAAACAAAACGAAACGGTTCAACCTGGAAAATCTAGTAAAATTGACATTAAATACAATATGGCTCCTGGGCCAATTAGAAAAACCATTACTGTAGAATCTAACGCTATCAATTATGATGATGGTAGAATTCCTTTAAAAATTAAGGGAGAAGTTAGTTCATAACTCTAAAACTTTCTTTAACAAAAAAATCGTCTCAGAAATAATATCGAGACGATTTTTTTTATCAAATTCTTTTGAATTAAAACTGTGCAGCAATTCCAATAGATGCACTAAACGGCATCCCTGGTCTCAATCCAGCAGGCACTCTGGAAACTAAATAGTTAGTATCAAACAAGTTATTAATATTCCCAGTCAAGCTGAAATTTTTATTGAATCTATATTTTGAGGCAAAATCAACCACTGTATTATCTGGAACAGCAAACTCATTTGGGATTGATCCCTGACCAGCAATAGTCCTAAATTCACCATTAAAACGCGCCGCTAAGATCAACTCAAATTTTGCATGCTCTAATGCAATTGATGCATTGAACTGGTGTTTTGAAATATAAGGCATCTCACCTCCTTTTTCAATAGTTCCCCAAATCCCATCTGTGCTTGCAAATGTGTTTACAAATTCGGTATCCGTTAGTGTATAACCAAAAGATACTGGCAATTTTAATTTGCTTTCCTCATTTAATACCTGATAATTTAAAGACAATTCAATGCCTCTAACATTTACTTCTCCTGCATTAAATTGATCTAAGGTTCCACTTCCTCCACTTGCTGCCAAATCACTCCCTAGCAAATTAGAATAATCATTAAAATAAGCTACAAATTCTCCGAAAAACTTTTTACTACTAAAACGGGAACCTAATTCATAATTAATACTTTTTTCTGCTTGAGTACCTGGCGTATTGGTTGGCGGAGCAAAACCTTTATGAACACCACCAAAAAACGATAAATTACTATTTAGTTTATAATCAGCGCCAATACCTGGAAGCCAAATTTTTAAATGATTGTCATTTTTTACTAAATTCACCCCCGTTCTACTTAAATCATTTGTACCGTAATTTTCATTTCTTAAATCTATAGTTTCAAATCTAATTCCTGGCGTTACAGTTAAATTATTATACCTGATTTTATAAAGAACATGTGCTGCTAAAGCTTCTGCATAAGCAATCCTATTATCTTGCGAACCACGATTTCCTGCAGTATTCAACACCATCGAACCATCAACCATCGCATAATTATCATTCCACTGAAAACGATCTTCATTGTCTTCATGATACCTTGCTCCAAATTCAAGGTCGTGAAAAACATTCCCTGTTAAAAAATGAAAATCAAATTTTGTTTGTACTCCCTGTGCTAAATATTCTCTATTGTTAGCTCTAACTCTCAAAGCATCATTAGGAGAGTTTTGTGCTCCCGTTATGTAATCAAAAGCTAAAGCATTAGTTGATGGACTTTCTAATATATCCGCAATTGCATAAGTTGTTCCACCAAATCTTACATCGTTTAATTTATACCAATTTCTAGCAAACTTATTGCGATAAGCAGTGGTAGCTATACTAAAATAGTTACTCGTTTTTAGAGTATGCGTTATTGAAAATTGATTGTTTTTAGTAGTAATTCTATCTTTTTCAGAACCTGAATAACGCATAAATGGTGATTTTTTAAAATCCTCCTCTGTTAAACCAAGATAAGTTTCGTTAGCATCTTCATCAGCATAGACCATCTTAAACTCAAGTGCATTATAAATTTTACTAGTTCGTTTAGATTGTACTCTAAATTTAGCCATAACATCATTTTTATCAAATCCTGTATTAGCACCACTTGGTAAATCTTTAAAACCATCTGAATTATAATTCAAAAATTGAACTACTGCACCCAATCTCTCGTTTGCAATTCCCACATTTGCAGCTGTTCTTGCGGTATTAAAACTTCCGTAATCTGCTAAAAAACCTCCACTGAATTTAGATGGTATAGGTGCTGAAACAAAATTAATAGTACCGCCAGTTGTAAATGGTCCATATTGAATTTGACTACTTCCTTTTAAAATTTCAACCGCACTCATTCTAGCCACCGAAGGAAAATAATAAGCAGCTGGAGCACTATATGGAGCTGGAGCAATTAACACATTGTCTTCCATTAAAGTAATTTTAGCACTTCTGTCTGGAGAAGTTCCTCTCAAACTGATATTTGGTCTTAATCCAAAACCATCTTCTTCATATACATTAACACCAGTTACTGTTCTAAGTACCCGATTAATATCAGTATAATTAAATTTTTGTAAATCTTCTGCCGAAATATAGGATGCAGAACCTGTTTTATTAATTGCTTCAAATTTACTCCCTATAATTTGATTAGCAGAAATAACTACTTCTTTTAGCGTTTTTAGGGTGTCTTTCGGTACAGCAGTTCCCTTATTTTGCGAATAAGCAAAACTTACAAACAAAGAACTAAAGGCGAGTGTTAAATATTTCATTTACAATTTATTTAGATTAATTCTACAGGGCAAAAATAATCCGTTAATATTATTTAGACAAATTGTAAATACGTAATTTAATTAAGATTTGTTAAAAATAACAAAAAACTGATTTTTTAACAAAAAAATAATCATGAAAAAGAAAAACACTCCTAATCAACGAACTAATTACGCTATTTATGTTAAAAAAACAGTTGTTGTTTCGGTTTTTAGAATGATATTAAATGATATTCAACAATTGAAACTTAAAAGTCATCAGCTTCCCTTCTCTTAAAACTTTTAATTCTATCCAAATTTCATCTTCTGACCATAAAAGTGAATTGATTTGTTGCAACGAATAATTATAAGCTGGCTTTCCATCAATAGCAACCAGAATATCAGCGGTGCGTAAACCATTCTTCGCTGCACTTGAACTTTCTCTAATATGACCAATTTCATAAATGGGTTTCAACTCTAATTTATACCTATAATTAGAACTATTTCCATCTGATTTTCTATCATCAAGATTCACAATAATAGAATTTTCAGGAACAGTAACCATTTCTTTTACCAATTGAGATCCTGTATGCCAAACTTCAATTCCGCTTTTATTATAAAAAAAAGAAGATTTATACAATTTGTTTTTCTTTAGAAACAGCTGTTGATTAGTATAATCAAAAACAACTGAAAATCGTTTTAAAATCTCACCTCCCAACGAACCCAAACGACCTGAATACAAGCTGATATTTTTTATAAAAACAGAATCTGGGAAAGCTACAACAGGCGAATAAAACTTAAAATCAGCAATAGAAAATTGATCAATCCGGGCTCTTTTACCTTCAACAGTTCCACTCAAACCCTGACCTAAATAGTCGTCAAAATGTTTTTCTGGAATAGTAATTTTGTCTGAAAGTTTATCAAAAAGCCAAATGGCGTCACTATTACCTGTATCAATAAGTAACTTAACCAAAACCTCACTTTCCCCAAGCTTTACAACAGAATTCACATAAGGCTTTTGTTTTTCAATCAAAATTGGAACTCTTGTATATCTTTTCTCTAGTTTTTTCTGAAATTTAGAATCCAACTCATAGAAAAAAACAACTTTTTTACCATAATCAATTTCGACCAAATGATTTTTAAAAGCTGCCGTACCAATAATTCCATTTACCGAAATACCAATATAACTAGATAAATTAAGCGATGGATCTAAAATCAAATACAATAAATGATCTCTGGACTGCATTTTATTTATTGTCAATATATTTCCCGAAGATTTAAGTCCTTCAATTGGTTCTTCCTTCCCTAAACCTCTAATGCTTATTTTCTCAACATGATTAAGATTTATTTTTTTAGTGTCTTCTAAACCAAACAAAACAGTAGCTTCAACACCTGTATCTAACAGAAAAATTAATTCTACGCCATTAACTTCAACGGGAATAAAAACCAAATTATTGATTATTTTAGCAGGAACCTTAATACTACTGCTTTTCGTTTTTCCAAATTCAAATCCCTCTTGCGAAAGAACAGGAATCGCAAAACTTAAAAGAAAAAAAAATAGGAATATTTTTTTCATGATAGGCAGTTTACATAAAGTTAATAAAATTCTTGCTTTAAAATAGATATATTATCAAATTGTAAACTATGGGTAGCTTAGTTCGAAAAAAAAATCGCAAATTTGTACCAAATTTTTATTAACATGCCTGAGATTTCAATAAGAGGCCGAAAAATGCCTGAATCGCCAATTCGTAAATTGGCACCATTTGCTGATATAGCGAACAAGAAAGGCCTAAAAGTATATCACTTAAACATAGGTCAACCCGATATAAAAAGTCCAGAAATAGCCATCCAAGCCATCAAGAATATCGATATGGATATTATTGAATATGGTCCATCTGCTGGATATGAAAGTTACCGAAAAAAACTGGCCCAGTTTTATGTCGATCAGGATATTGCTATCAATTTTGAAGATATTATGATCACTACTGGTGGTTCTGAAGCTTTGTTATTTGCTTTAGGAAGTATTATGGATCCGGGAGATGAAATCATTATCCCAGAACCTTTTTATGCTAATTACCATGCTTTTTCAGAAGAATCGAGTGCAACAGTTGTTGCTGTAAGTACAACCATCGAAAATGGTTTTGCCTTACCTACAATTGATGTTATCGAAAAAGCCATAACACCTAAAACAAAAGCAATATTAATTTGCAACCCTAGTAATCCAACAGGAAACTTATATTCTGAAACTGAGATCCAACAACTTGGTGATTTGGTCAAAAAATATGATTTGTTTTTGATTTCGGATGAAGTATATCGTAAATTCATTTATGATGGTGATCCATTTTTCTCTGTAATGAACTTAGAAGGAAAAGAGCAAAACGTAATCATGATTGACTCTGTTTCTAAAAGATACAGTATGTGTGGAGCAAGAATTGGATGTATGGTTACCCAAAACAAACAAGTAATTGCTACAGCAATGAAATTTGCACAAGCTCGTTTGTGTCCGCCTACAATTGAACAAATTGCCTGCGAAGCTGCTATTGATACACCTCAAAGCTATTTTGACGATGTAATTGAGGAATACAAAGGAAGAAGAGATACCTTAATAAATGAACTTCTGAAAATTGAAGGCGTTGTGGTGAATAAACCTAAAGCAGCTTTCTATTGTATTGTTCAATTACCCGTAGATAACACGGAAGACTTTGCTAAGTGGTTGCTTGAAAGTTATGAATTAGATGGCGAAACGGTAATGATAGCTCCTGCAGCCGGATTTTATTCCACTCCAGGAACGGGACTAAATCAAGTACGTATTGCTTATGTTCTAAAGAAAGAAGACCTGATAAAATCAGTTCATATTTTAAAACACGCTATAGCAGCTTACAATGCGAGATAAATACAAAATCTTATTTTAAGATCCATCAATAAAGACAATAATTTAGAAAAGATTATTGTCTTTATTGCTTAAAAAACACCCTTAAAATAGGAACCAAAAAGACTATTTTTTATCAAAAGCTATAGAAATTCTTTAGTTTATATTAATTATCTTTACAGCCTTAAAAATATACACCCACTATAATAGTAGTATTTAATGATACAAAATGAAGAACTGCACGACGAAATAGGAGACAATCATATTGGTTCAAGTGCAAAAAATCCGATGAGAGTAGATGCTTTTGAAATTTCGGATGATGAAAAGATTGACAGAATAAAAAAAGACGTCGAAAACATTCTTCTAACTCTAGGAATGGACTTAACCGACGATAGCTTAAAAGGCACACCCAATCGTGTAGCAAAAATGTTTGTAAAGGAAATTTTTGGCGGATTAAATCCAGCTAAAAAACCAAAAGCTTCTACTTTTGATAACAATTACAAATACGGAGAAATGTTAGTCGAAAAAAACATCATTGTTTATTCTACTTGCGAACACCATCTATTACCAATTATCGGTAGAGCTCATGTGGCTTATATTTCTAATGGTACTGTGATTGGTTTATCAAAAATGAACCGTATTGTAGAATATTATTCTAAAAGACCTCAAGTACAAGAACGTCTTACCATGCAAATTGTTCAGGAATTACAAAGAGCTTTAGGAACCCAAGATGTAGCCTGTGTTATTGATGCCAAACACCTTTGCGTAAACTCAAGAGGAATTAGCGATATCGAAAGTAGTACCGTAACCTCTGAATTTGGAGGAAAATTCAAAGAAGAACAATCTAGAAGAGAATTTTTAGACTATATCAAATTAGAAACTAAATTCTAATAACAACTGTTATTTATACCTCTTCTATAAAAAATATAAGCGAAGCTAATTAGGCTCCCAAAAAAACAAAACATGTCAATTTACAATACTCAAACACTAAAAATATACAATTCCCTTTCTGGAGAAAAAGAAACTTTTGTACCTATCAACGAAGGCAGCATTGGAATGTATGTTTGCGGACCAACCGTTTACAGTAATGTACATCTTGGAAACCTAAGAACCTTTATGTCTTTTGATGTGATTTTTAGATATTTCATTCATTTGGGTTACAAAGTAAGATATGTTAGAAACATTACCGATGTAGGACACATCGTGGATGATGTTGATGAAGGAGAAGACAAAATTGCTAAAAAAGCACGCTTAGAACAATTAGAACCAATGGAAGTAGTACAGCGTTACACTGTCGATTTTCATGAAATTCTAAAAGCATTCAACTTCTTGCCTCCAAGTATCGAACCTACCGCAACAGGTCATATTATTGAGCAAATTGAAATTATCAAAAAAATAATTGATTCCGGAATTGGTTACGAAGCCAATGGTTCTGTTTATTTTGATGTGGTAAAATTCAACAAAACCAATCATTACGGAAAATTAAGCGGTCGCAATATTGAAGACATGCTTGCCAATACAAGAGATCTTGACGGACAATCCGATAAAAGAAATCCACAAGATTTTGCCTTATGGAAAAAAGCCGAACCGCAACACATCATGCGCTGGCCTTCACCATGGAGCGATGGTTTTCCTGGCTGGCACTTAGAATGTACAGCCATGAGCACTAAATATCTTGGCAATCATTTTGACATTCACGGAGGCGGAATGGATTTAAAATTCCCTCACCACGAATGTGAAATCGCTCAAAACGAAGCTTGCACTGGACAAACTCCTGTAAATTATTGGTTGCACGCCAACATGCTTACCTTAAACGGTAAGAAAATGGCAAAATCCACTGGAAACAATATTTTGCCTGGCGAAATTTTATCTGGAAAAAATACTATTCTCAGTAAAGCTTTCCCAGCATCCGTAGCACGTTTTTTCATGCTACAAGCACATTACAGAAGTATTCTTGATTTTTCGGACGAAGCTATTGTAGCAGCCGAAAAAGGATACAAAAGATTAATAGAAGCTATTGATTCCCTGAACCAAATAAACGTTAGCCCAAACAGCAGTCTAGATTTTGCTAACTGGAAACAGCTTTGTTATGATGCAATGAATGATGATTTCAACACGCCAATTCTAATTGCACAATTATTCGAAGGCGTTCGTTTCATTAATCTATTGAAAGAAAACAAAGAAACTATTAGTGCAACTGATCTTGAAATACTTTCCACAACAATGCATTCTTTTGTTTACGATGTTCTTGGTCTTGAAAATCAAAAATCGGCTGATAGCAGTAACGACAAACTAGAAGGAACTATAAATATGTTAATTGATATGCGAAATAAGGCACGTGCCGATAAAGATTTTGCCATGTCAGATCATATTAGAGATCAATTGCTTGCTTTAGGAATCCAACTTAAAGACAGCAAAGAAGGAACGAGTTTTAGCATTTGATTTTGATAACCATAATGAAAATATTTTTTATGAATATCAAAACCATTCCATAAATCTATAAAAATGTTTTCAAAAATCATCATATTTCCGTTTATCGTATTCGTGCGTTTCTACCAATTGGTAATCTCACCCTTAACTCCAGCAAGCTGTAGATTTACACCTACTTGTTCCGCTTATATGATTGAAGCTTTAAAAACTCACGGTTTATTTTATGGTGGTTATTTGGGTTTAAAAAGAATCTTTAGCTGTCATCCCTGGGGAAAAAGCGGCTATGATCCCGTTCCCGAAAAAAGATGCAATCATAAACATTAACCTTTAATTAGTACTGGTTTTACTTTAAATATTTATTTTTACAACCATAAAACAAAAATACATGATACACGCTTTAAATATCGTATGGAATCCCTCCGAAGGCATAGATTTAGGTTTTTTTGTAATTCGTTTTTACAGCCTAATGTTTGTAGTCGCTTTTGGATTGGGCTGGTACATCATGAAAAATATTTTCGAACGCGAAAATGAATCCATAGAAAAACTAGATTCGCTATTTGTATGGACTGTTCTTGCCACATTAATTGGCGCCAGACTAGGGCATGTTCTCTTTTACGATTGGGAATATTTTAGAAATCATTTACTCGAAATCTTTTTACCTTTTAGATTTAGTCCTAAATTTGAATTTACAGGTTTTCAAGGATTAGCAAGTCACGGAGCTGCAATATCCATTATAGTTGCAATGTATTATTACAGTAAAAAAATCCTAAAAAGACCTTTGCTTTGGATTTTAGACCGAGTAGTAATTGCTGTTGCTAGTGGAGCTATTTTTGTGAGATTAGGTAATTTTTTCAATTCTGAAATTGTTGGAAAAGAAACCAACTCTCCATTTGGAATAAAATTTCTTCACGATTATTACAGCAAAGCAGATGCAGTAAACGCTACACAAATTTCAAACCCTAAAGAAGCTTATACTGCTATTGCAACAGATCCAAAATTTGCTGACTTACTAGGACAGGTTCCTGTTAAACATCCAGCACAATTATACGAGGCTGTTTGCTATGTTTTTGTTTTTGCCATCTTATTTTTCTTGTATTGGAAAACCGAAGCTAGAAAAAAAGCAGGTTTCTTATTTGGACTTTTCCTTGTGCTTTTATTCTCAGTTCGAATGGTAGTCGAATCAGTAAAAGAAAGTCAAGGCGGTTTTGAAAACGCTCTAGGATTACTTTCTACTGGTCAATGGCTAAGTATCCCATTTATCCTGATTGGCTTCTATTTTATATTTACAGCAGAGAAGCCTATAGAAATATAATTCCCTTTTAAACATAATAAAAATGCCGTCTAACAAAACTTAGACGGCATTTTTTATTCTGTTAAATTTTAAATTTTAAAAAGGGATCAACGCTAAATGTTATGGAGAAACATAAAACCGCTACGCTCTAATTTTTTTTTACCGCAGAGAACGCAAAGGTTTTTAACTAAGAATGCTTCTAAAAGCACAAAGTTCGCAAAGCTAAATCAATAGAAAGCTTTGCGAACTTTGCCTTTTTATAAAATTTAAGGGTCAAAAACTTAGCACCCTCTGCGGTAATTTTTTTCTAACTCCACAGGTTTTTGTATTGATCCGTGTTGATTCCAATTTCGGAATTGATTCGAAAATCTGCATAAAAACAAAAAACCACCTAATAAAAATTAGATGGTTTTTCTTTGAGCCGGCGGAGGGACTCGAACCCACGACCTGCTGATTACAAATCAGCTGCTCTAGCCAACTGAGCTACGCTGGCGACTCAATATTTTGTAATGTATTTTTCAACTCAAATAAAAAACCACCTAAATGATATAGATGGTTTTTTTGAGCCGGCGGAGGGACTCGAACCCACGACCTGCTGATTACAAATCAGCTGCTCTAGCCAACTGAGCTACGCTGGCGTCTCATTACGGGTGCAAATATAAGTCTGTATTTTGTTATTCCAAAATAATTTCAAACTTTTTTCACCCTTTTTTTTTACTACAAATTGTTGATTTTAGCAATCAATTGATTAGCAGTTTGTTCCAATTCAACATTTATCTGTTTGAAATGTGCTTTCTTGTTTTCAACATTTTTAGCGTTAACTTTAACGATTAAAGTGTCAAAAGCAGCAATAGCTTCGTCAATTAATGCATTTGTTTCGTCTGTTGGTTTTCCTGTTGTAGAAATTTCAAACAAGTAAACTGCTTCAATAATATCTCCTAAAACGTAATTGATGTCTTTCTTTAAATTCTTAACGTTTGCCATTTTTATTTAATTTTAATTTGCGTCTGCAAAAGTACACATAAACTTTCTATTAGCTACTATGAAATGTAAATTTCTAAAATAGAAGCTTTTCCGCTCAAAACAAAAGCATTGATTGCTGCTGGAATTAGTACTGTATCTCCTTTTTTATAATTGTATTTCTCGCCATTATACTCTAATTCGAAATCCCCTTCAATACACATATAAACAGTAAACGATTCTCCATTTTTATTGATAATTACCTGTCCATCCAGAGGAACAAAATTAGTTGTAAAATAAGGACAATCCACTACACTATTGGACTGATTCACTTCCTTCGTATACTCTTTATAAGTATCAACTTTTTCATAATTAATCGCATCCAAAGCCAAATCTATATGCAATTCTCTCCCATTACCCTGAGCATCTACTCTATCAAAATCATAAATGCGATACGTAATGTCCGATGTTTGCTGAATTTCGGCAACTACCAAACCAGCTCCAATGGCATGAACCGTTCCTGTTTCCAGAAAAAACACATCACCTGATTTTACCTTTACATCATCAAGAATAGAAAGTAAGCTTTTGTTTTTTAGATTCTCAACATACTCATTAGCATTTGATTTCTCTTTGAAACCCACAATAATTCGAGCATCAGCATCAGCTTGCATAATGTACCACATTTCTGTTTTTCCAAATGAATTATGGCGTTCCTTAGCCAAAGCATCATTTGGATGCACCTGAATAGACAAATCTTCCCGAGCATCTAAATATTTAAAAAGCAACGGAAATTGCTTTCCGAATTTCTCATAAACTGCCGTTCCTAATATTTCGTTTGGTGCATCATCAATAATTTCCATTAAAGAACGTCCTTTCAATTCTCCATTAGCAACTACACTTACATCTCCTTCAACCGTAGATAATTCCCAACTTTCGCCAGTTGTAGAAGATTCAATCGACTTTCCTAAAACTGTTTTTAATTTTTCACCACCCCAAATTCTTTCTTTCAAAATTGGCGTAAACTGCAATGGATATATATTCTTCATTATTTTTGTTTTTTTTTTATTTATAGATTATTTAATCAATTTTTCAATCATTTTTGAGACATGTTTCATCCCTAACAGACTATCAAATACTATTTGAATCATACCCTGTTTGTCCACAAAATAAGTCACTCTTCCTGGAAGCAAACCAAATATTTTTGATGGCACACCAAAAAGATTTCGAATCTTCTTATCTGAATCAGACAATAAGATAAAAGGTAAGTTGTATTTTTTAGCAAATTCCTGATGCGAATCAACATCATCCGAACTAATTCCGATAACCTCAACACCTAATTTTAAAAAATCGTCATAATTATCACGAAAACCGCAGGCTTGAGCAGTACATTGTGGAGTATTATCTTTTGGGTAAAAATAAATAATTACAGCTTTTTTACCAATAATAGATTCACTTTCAAAAAGATTCCCATTAGTATCTTTGGCAGTGAATTTTGGAATTACATCTCCTACTTTTAATGCCATTATTCTCCTTTATAAGTTACAAAATTACGAGGCGTTTCATACAACACTACTTCTAAATCAAATTTAGATTCAATGCGTTTTCTTATTTTATTCCAAATTACCACTACAATATTTTCGGCAGTTGGATTCAAATTTTCGAATTCAGCTACATCTAAATTCAAATTTTTATGATCAAAAGCATCTTCAACCTCTTCCTTAATAATATCAGCCAAAATTTTAGCATCAATCACATAACCCGTTTCGGGATCAATTTCTCCAGTAACACTTACAATTAATTCATAATTATGACCATGAAAATTGGGATTATTGCATTTGCCAAAAACAGCATCGTTTTGTTCAAAAGTCCAATCTTTTCGATACAAACGATGGGCTGCATTAAAATGTGCTTTCCTACTTATTGTTACTCTCATAATCCAATTTTAGATTCAAAAATTAGCTTTTCTTAAAGTTTATGCGCTTCTAAATAATGATAAAATTCGTCAAAAATAATCTTAAACCACACCGTATAAAAAGCTGGATTAATTAAGATATCTTCTTTTACCGCTTCAATTTCCATCCATTTCCAGGATTCCACTTCTTCGGGATTAATTAACGGATTATCATTAAAATACCCAATCATTACGTGATCCAATTCATGCTCAGTCAATCCATTATCAAATGGCGCTTTGTATATAAAATGAAATAATTCTTTTAATTGTGTTTGAAATCCCATTTCCTCCATTAAGCGTCTATTTCCTGCCTGAAGATTTGTTTCGCCTTCACGCTGATGACTGCAACAAGTATTGGTCCACAACATTGGAGAATGGTATTTATGATGTGCCCGCTGTTGCAACATCAATTGGTTTTTATCATTCAAAATAAAAACCGAAAAAGCACGGTGTAATACCGCTTTTTCATGAGCTTCTAGCTTAGGCATTAATCCTATTTGCTCATCATTTTCATTAACTAGTATTACGTTTTCTTCTATCATATTTTTTTATAGCTAGACAAAAATACAAAAAAGATAAGGAAACCGTAACGCTTTAACGTTCTCTTTCAAATTATAAACTAAAAGTAATCAAAGCCGTAAAAGACTTTACTTTTAATAGTATTATCATGCTATTCTAATTATTTTATAAAACCAAAAATCACCTTAAACCGTAAATACATTAGCTAAACAAACTATAAATAGCTGTTAAATTGTATACTAAACAACAGTATAAGCTCGTTTTGACAGCTATCTTTGTGTTTATCAAAAGATTACTTAACGTCATTAAATTACAAAACCCCTAAAACATTAAAAATGAAAACGAACTCTTTTGTCAATATCCTTTTCTTATTGCCTTTATTTAGTTTTACCGCTTGCGGACAAAACAAGCAATACACAGAGATAGTACAAAAAACAACCAATAATAAAATCAGCAAACCTGGAAATCCATATTATTCCAACACGGATACAACAAAACTAAAACTGAGCGATGCTCAATGGAAAAAAGTACTTCCTGAAGACGTTTATTTAGTAATGCGAAAAGCCGAAACGGAGAGAGCTTTTACTGGAAAATATTGGAACACGGATCAAAAAGGAACGTATTATTGCGCTTCCTGTGGCAATCTATTGTTTCGTTCTACTGCCAAATTTTCAAGTAGCTGTGGCTGGCCCAGTTTTTTTGAACAAGAAAATAAAAAAAGTGTGGTTTACAAAAATGATTTCTCCTATAATATGGAGCGTATTGAAGTACTTTGCGGACGATGTGACGGCCACCTTGGTCATCTTTTTGATGATGGCCCACCTCCAACAGGAAAAAGATATTGCATGAATTCTATTGCTCTTGATTTTATTCCAGACAGTAAATAAAACAACCAAAATCTATAATTTCACCATTAAGAAATTAAGAAAATTTAGATTTAATGTTCCTTAATTTCTTAATGGTAAAAAGTAACATTATTACATTAACCTAAACTCAAAAAATAAATAGTAAAAACTTTTTTAGCTATCAAAAACAAATAACATTATGAAAAAGTCATTCCTAATTATTCTCTTTCTATCATTAAGCATGATGGGACAAAATAATTCCAAAAAAAGCACTTCTAGCCTAGAAACCATAACTCTTGGAGGCGGTTGTTATTGGTGTATTGAAGCCGTTTTCGAAAATTTGACTGGAGTAAAAACAGTAGTTTCTGGTTTTTCAGGAGGAAAAGTAGCCAATCCTAGCTACGAAGCCGTTTGCACTGGAAAAACAGGTCATGCCGAAGTAGTCCAAATCACTTTCGATAAAAAAATTACCAATTTAGATGAAATTCTAAAAGTCTTTTTCACCGTTCACGACCCAACAACATTGAATCGTCAAGGTGCTGATGTTGGTACACAATACCGCTCGGTTATTTTTTATAGAAATGAAGAACAAAGAAAAACAACACAAGAAATCATCAACAATTTGAATGCGAATAAGGTTTACAACAATCCAATTGTTACCAAAGTTGATCCTTTTAAATTTTTTTATGAAGCCGATGATTCTCATCAGGATTATTACGAATACAATAAGAACAAACCGTATTGTCGCTTAGTTATACAGCCCAAATTAGAAAAATTTGAAAAGGTTTTTAAAGACCGTTTGAAAAAGAAAAAATAAATTCCGAACCTCGAATTAGCTTATAATTCGAGGTTTTTTATTTAATGCTTCGCCAATCATTAAAGCACATTTTTCACCATCAATAGCCGCCGAAATGATTCCGCCTGCATAGCCTGCTCCTTCTCCACATGGATACAAGCCTTTTATTTGCAAATGTTCTAATGTAATTCCATCTCTTGGAATTCGCACTGGTGATGATGTTCTGGATTCAGGTGCATGAAGAACGGCTTCGTTAGTCATATAACCACGCATGGATTTCCCAAATTCAGTAAAACCTTCACGTAATATCTGAGTTAAAAAACCAGGAAAAACTTGCCCCAATTCCACCGAAGTTGTTCCAGGAACATAAGATGTTTTTGGAATTTCTTTCGAAACTTTAGATTGTGTAAAATCAATCATTTTTTGAGCAGGTACTTTTTGAGTTTGCCCTGCCAAATGCCACGCTTTTTGTTCGATACTTTTTTGGAATTCCATTCCTGCCAAAGCACCAAACTTTGCAAAAGGCTTAAAATCTTCTAATTTCAATTCGACTACAATTCCTGAATTGGCAGTAGCCTGATCTCTTTTAGAAGGAGACCAACCATTCGTAACCACTTCTCCCGGACTTGTAGCACAAGGAGCAATTACACCTCCCGGACACATACAAAAAGAATACATTCCTCTTCCTCCCACTTGCTTTACAATACTATAAGGCGCTGGCGGCAATAATTCGCCACGATAATCACAACTATACTGAATACTGTCAATTAAGGATTGCGGATGTTCGGCTCTAACGCCTAAAGCAAAAGGTTTTGCTTCTATAAATATTTGCTTTCGATCCAATAATTCAAAAATATCTCTCGCCGAATGTCCTGTAGCCAAAATCAATTTGTTAGCAAAAATTCGATCTCCATTTTGAGTTACAATTCCTTCAACCTCATTATTTTTCACTAGAATATCAGTTACTCTGGTTTCAAACAAAACCTGACCGCCACATTCTTTTATTTTCTCACGAATGTCTTCGATAATCTTTGGCAATTTATTGGTTCCAATGTGCGGATGTGCATCTACCAAAATATCAGGAGTGGCGCCATAAGCGACTAATAATTCTAAAATCCGATTCACATCGCCTCGTTTTTTAGAACGCGTGTATAATTTTCCATCCGAATAGGTTCCTGCTCCTCCTTCACCAAAACAATAATTAGAATCTTCGTCAACAATATGATCTCGATTGATGGATTTCAAATCACGACGACGACCACGAACATCTTTTCCTCGTTCGACAACTATAGGTTTCAACCCCAATTCTATCAATTGCAAAGCGGCAAAAAGTCCCGCAGGGCCAGCTCCTACCACAATAACTTCCTGGGCATTTTGTACATTAGGATAATTGGGTAATTCCAGTAAATTTCCCTTAAAAGTTTCTCCATTTAAATAAATAAGCACTTTCAAATTGATTTTAACAGCTTTTTGACGTGCATCAATCGAACGTTTTAAAATACTAACATGCTGAATTTCTTCTGAAACAATTTTTATCTGTTTAGACAAATAATCTTTAAGCAACAATTCGTTTGCGGCTATTTCTGGTGCTACTTGTAGTAGTAGTTCTTGTGGCATTTTTTTTTTTGGATTGTTCGAATGTTATATTCGAATTTTAAAATAGTAGTGAGATTTAAGGAAATAATTTATAGATAGTTTCTCTTTTTACAAATCTCGCTAATTTGACTGTAAGTCCGTCACAATAGAAACCAAGTCTATATTTACCAATTCTTAATCTATAAGCTTCTGAATAGCCACGCATTTTTTTTATGTTTGATAGTTCCAACAAACTTTGGGCTGATTCAAATTCTTCAATAGCTTGAACAACTTCAGATTTTAATTTTTTATCAGAAATATTTTGAAGATCTTTTAAAAACAATCTAGCAAAAACCACTTCCATTACTGTAACGCTTTCATTATTTCATCTCTAGAAACAGTATCTTCTATATCAGCTTCCTGCATTAGCAAAAGCATCCCTAAATCTTCTTTTTCCTCATCAGTCAAATTATTAAAACGCTCTAACTCTTTATTTTTAATAAAAGATTGCACAGCAGTTTCTATCAACGACTTCACGCTTGCATTTTCGAAAACAGAAATAAACTTCAATTTAGTAAGAGTAGTTTGATCGATATCAATTAATTTTCTCATGACAATTTATTTTATGCAAATATATACAATATATACTTTTTAGGCAAAATTTTATACATTTGTAACTCAAAACAGCTTCCATGAGAAAAATAAAATTGATTTGGGATTTCCGTGGTCCTGCAGCAGCAAAAACGGCAGAACATCATGAAATTCACCTAAAAGAATATATTGCTATTGAAAAATTTCCAATTAACATCACCGGATTTGAAGTACAAGGCGAAATGCAAGCCATAGCTTTTATGGTAGTTACCGATGAAAATATGATTCAAGTACGTGATGCTTTGAAACCGCATCGAGCTGTACTTTTTAGTGAGCAGTAATCAGAAGGCAGTTTTCAGAAAGCAGAAATTAGAAATAGTCAATAAAAAAAGATTTCAGATTAAAAGCATCAAGCAATCAATCTGAAATCTTAATTCTAAAGTCTGCGTTCTTAAATCTAATTCGCTACTTCACTTATAAATTTGATACGCATTAAACGCAATTCGTCGATATCATAATCACCTTCAAATTCTTTTAAAGCTTCTTCTATTTTATCGGTTTTGGATTCCATAAAATAATCATGGATTTCTTCTTGCTGATCTTCATCTAGCATATCATCAATCCAATACTTGATATTCAATTTGGTTCCAGCATATACAATTTGCTCCATTTCTTTAATCAAAGCATCCATTGTCAATCCTTTTGCCTTAGCAATATCATCCAAAGATAATTTTCTATCAATATTTTGAATGATATATAATTTATTTACCGAATTGGTTCCTGTAGATTTAACCACCAAATCATCAGGTCTGATAATATCATTATCTTCAACATATCTGTTGATTAAAGCGATAAATTCAGCTCCGTATTTCTTCGCTTTTCCTTCTCCCACTCCGTGAATATTAATCAATTCCGCTTGAGAAATTGGATATTTCAACGCCATATCCTCTAAAGAAGGTTCCTGAAAAACTACAAAAGGAGGCACTCCTAATTTTTTAGCTACTTTTTTACGCAAATCACGTAACATTTCCATCAAAGCTTCATCGGCAGTACCAGAAGATTTTGCAGCAGTTACAATTGCTTCATCTTCAGCAACCCCATATTCATGATCTTCAGACATCATAAACGAAATTGGATTTGCAATAAAATCCAATCCTTTTGGAGTGATTTTTACAATTCCATAAGTCTCAATATCTTTCGACAAAAATCCTTCCACCAAAACCTGTCTCAGCAATGCCATCCAGTATTTTTCGTCATGTTTTGCACCACAACCAAAAAACGATTGAGAATCCGTGCGATGTGCTTTTATAACCGCATTTACACGTCCTATCAACGTAAAAACAATTTCTTTAGACTTGTATAAATGTTTGGTATCACGAACGACTTCTAGCAATTGAACGACTTCGCTTTTAGCTTCGACTTTTGTTTTTGGATTTCTAACATTGTCATCCATATCCGCCCCTTCTCCAGTTTCACTGTCGAATTCTTCACCAAAATAATGCAATAAAAATTTCCTTCTGGACATTGAAGTTTCGGCATAAGCCACCACTTCTTGCAATAAAGCAAAACCAATTTCCTGCTCGGCTACTGGTTTTCCAGACATGAATTTTTCTAATTTCTCTACATCTTTATAAGAGTAATAGGCCAAACAATGTCCTTCGCCGCCATCACGTCCTGCACGACCCGTTTCCTGATAATAACTCTCTAGCGATTTAGGAATATCATGATGAATGACAAAACGCACATCGGGTTTATCGATTCCCATTCCAAAAGCAATAGTAGCAACCACGACTTCTACATCTTCCATCAAAAACATATCCTGATGTTTCGCTCTGGTTTTAGCATCTAATCCCGCGTGATACGGAACAGCGCTAATTCCGTTGACTTGTAAAACTTCGGCAACGGCTTCCACCTTTTTACGGCTTAGGCAATAAATAATCCCTGATTTTCCTTTATGTTGTTTGATAAATCGAATAATATCCGATTCAATATTTTTAGTTTTTGTTCGTACTTCGTAATACAAATTGGGTCTGTTAAACGAAGCTTTAAAAGTAACTGCATCCGACATGTCTAAATTTTTCAGAATGTCTTCTTGTACTTTTGGAGTGGCTGTAGCAGTAAGTCCTATTACAGGCACATTGCCTAATTGTTTGATAATATTTTTAAGATTTCTGTATTCTGGTCTAAAATCATGACCCCATTCAGATATGCAATGTGCCTCATCGATAGCGACAAAAGAAACGGTAACGCTTTTTAAGAAATTGACATTTTCTTCTTTCGTTAATGATTCGGGAGCTACATACAGTAACTTTGTTAATCCAGATGTAATGTCTTTTTTAACCTGAGCGGTCTCGGTTTTAGTAAGTGAAGAATTTAAAACATGGGCAATGCCATTTTCTGAAGACAAACTTCGTATCGCATCAACCTGATTTTTCATTAAAGCAATTAATGGAGAAACTACTACTGCAGTTCCTTCTTGAATTAAAGCAGGCAATTGATAACACAAGGATTTCCCTCCACCTGTAGGCATTATAACAAATGTATCTTGCTTATTCATTAAGCTTGTAATCACTTGCTCTTGTAATCCCTTAAATTGACTAAAGCCAAAATATTTCTTTAATTCTTTATGGATATCAATTTCGTTTGAATTCATTCTTTATTATCTGGTATTTTGTATAAATTTGCATCACATAAAGATACAAATTTCTTTTACACACACAAATTTTAAACATTCTGTTTTGATATCCAAAGAAAATATATTGGCCATTGCCAAAAAAACCATATTATCTGAAAGTGAAGCTATTGTAAAACTAATTGACTACCTCGATGATAACTTCTCAAAAGCTGTAGAAATTATCTTTCAATCAAAAGGGCGACTAGTGGTTACCGGGATTGGAAAAAGCGCCATCATTGGTCAGAAAATGGTAGCTACTTTCAATTCGACAGGAACACCTTCTATGTTCCTTCATGCTGCCGAAGCCATTCATGGTGACTTAGGGATGATCCAAAAAGGCGATGTCATTATTTGCATTTCTAAAAGCGGAAATAGTCCTGAAATTAAAGCACTTATTCCTTTATTAAAAAGAGATGGAAATTTACTAATAGGAATTAGCGGAAACAGTAGTTCTTTTTTAGCCAAAGGCTCCGATTGTGTTTTGAACACTACCGTAGATGCTGAAGCTTGTCCTATCAATTTAGCTCCTACAAATAGTACAACTGCTCAATTAGTAATGGGAGATGCACTGGCAATTTGCCTAATGGAAATGCGAGATTTTAAAGCAGAAGATTTTGCCAAATACCATCCTGGAGGTGCTTTAGGTAAAAAACTTTTACTGAAGGTAAAGGACATGATTGAACACAGTCAAAAACCAATAGTAAGTCCAGACACTCCGATTAAAAAAGTTATTTTTGAAATCTCTGAAAAAAGACTGGGTGCAACAGCCGTAATAGAAAATAATGAAGTGGTAGGAATTATTACCGATGGAGATATTCGTAGAATGTTAAATGACAGAGATACTTTTACGGATTTGACAGCCAAAGACATCATGACCAAAAACCCAAAATCTACCTCATCCAGCACTATGGCAATTGATGCATTGCAAATTTTAGAAAACCACTCCATAACGCAACTTATTGTTGTTGACAATGGTGAATACAAAGGGGTTTTACATTTACATGACATACTAAAAGAAGGAATTCTATAATGGCAAAAAAAAACATAAACGAAATGTCGTTTCTAGATCATCTTGAGGATTTAAGATGGCTATTGGTTCGAAGCACTATTGCTGTAGTTTTAATGGCAATAGCAACCTATTTTATTAGTGATTATTTATTTGACACCATCATTTTTGGCCCCACCAGACCTACTTTCTTTACCTACGTTTATTTTTGCGAACTATCGCATACTCTAGGTTTTGCGGATAGCATCTGTGTTACCGAAATGCCTTTTATCATCCAAAATACACAAATGGAAGGACAGGTAAATGTGTTTATCTGGATTTGTATGCTCTTTGGATTCATTCTTAGTTTTCCTTATATTTTGTGGGAAGTATGGAAATTTATTAGTCCCGCCTTGTATAAAAATGAAAAAAAGAACGCTAAAGTATTTATCTTTTTCTCCTCCTTATTATTCTTTTTAGGAGTCATTTTTGGCTATTTTGTAGTTATTCCCATGTCGGTGAATTTTGTCGCCACTTTTACTGTCAGTGAAACTGTAATCAATCAATTTACCTTAGATTCCTATATTGGAATGGTAAAAACCTCAGTAATCGCAAGCGGATTATTTTTCGAATTGCCAATAATCATTTATTTCTTAACCAAATTAGGACTGGTAACACCTGACTTTTTAAGAAACTACCGCAAGTACGCCATTGTAATTGTTTTAATTGTTGCAGCAATCGTTACTCCTCCTGATGTGGTGAGCCAGACTATTGTTGCTATTCCGATGCTTTTAATCTATGAAGCTAGTATCTTTCTTTCGGTCTTAGTGATGAAAAAAGAAAAAGAGTTAGAACTAAAAAAATAATAAATTGTTAATGTGGCTATTTGTTTGTTTGGTTATTCGTTTATTTGTCGAACAATCTAATTAACAGGTATTCAAGCAAACTAACTGAAGATGATTTTAAGAGCTGATAATTTAGTAAAAACATACAAAGGGAGAAGTGTTGTAAAAGGCATTTCGGTGGAAGTAAATCAAGGAGAAATCGTTGGATTATTAGGCCCAAATGGGGCTGGAAAAACCACTTCTTTTTATATGATTGTTGGATTAGTGAAACCAAATGCTGGAAACATCTACCTTGACGATATTGATATTACTCATTTTCCAATGTACAAAAGAGCACAGCAAGGCATTGGTTATCTGGCTCAGGAAGCTTCTGTTTTTAGAAAATTAAGTATTGAGGATAATATTTTGAGTGTTTTGCAATTGACAACGCTTTCAAAAGAAGCTCAAGTTGCAAAAATGGAAAGCCTGATTGCCGAATTTAGCTTGGAACACATTCGAACCAACCGTGGCGATTTACTCTCTGGAGGAGAACGCCGTCGTACCGAAATTGCGCGTTGTTTGGCTACAGATCCAAAATTCATCCTTCTAGATGAACCTTTTGCCGGAGTAGATCCAGTAGCTGTTGAAGACATCCAAAGAATTGTAGCCCAATTAAAAAACAAAAACATCGGAATCTTAATTACCGATCACAACGTTCAGGAAACATTAGCCATTACTGACAAAACCTACCTGATGTTTGAAGGTGGAATTCTAAAAGCTGGAAAACCCGAAGAATTAGTAGAGGACGAAATGGTACGCAGAGTGTATTTGGGACAAAATTTCGAATTAAGAAAAAAGAAACTGGAGTTTTAGAGAATAAAAGAGGCAGAATTTAGAACACAGAAAACAGTCCATTACTGATTAGATAGATGTTTATCATTCTTAATCTGAAATCTGAAATCTGAAATCTGAAATCTGAAATCTGAAATCTGAAATCTGAAATCTGAAATCTGAAACTACTCCTTTGTAATAAATTGCAATTGCTGCAAATCACCATTAAAGATATTGACATCAACATTGCCTTTTATCCCTGAAACCGTTGCTTTTTCAGTAAATTGCCAGAAAAGCCAATCTTCATCCAGTTTTTCCCGATAAAAATTATAATTGGCAATCCAAAACAAATAATCAGAGAATTCTTCTTTCAAAAAATCATCATAATAACGTTCTCCTGTATAGATTATCGGTTTTACTTTATAATGTTCCTCTACTTTGGTTAACCAACGTCTGAGTCCAATTTTTAATCGTTCTACAGATTGATTTTCGGGCAATCTCTCAATATCAAGCACTGGTGGTAAATCACCTTGTTGCAAACGAACTGTTTTTATAAAAAGTTCGGCTTGCTCTATCGAATTTTCATTCGGACGATAATAATGATAGGCTCCTCGAATGATATTTTTTTCTTTGGCCTGGAGCCAATTTTCTTCAAATCGTTTGTCTAATCGATCGTTACCTACTGTAGCACGAATAAAAACAAACGATAAACTGTAGTCGTTATCCAAAGTTTCTACATCGTCCCAATCAATTTCTCCTTGATATTCAGAAACATCAATCCCGATGGCTTTGTCATCATTTTTTTCTAAAACCTGATAATTACGCACAACAGAAAGTCTTTTATCCCTGGCTTCTTTGTCTAAAACTTTATCGGTTTTAAAGCTAAAATAATAGGCTAAACCATCTCTGTAATGATAGACGATTCCTAGAAAAAGAAGTACAAAAAAGCTAATAACCACAGTTTTGATTGTCTTTTTCAGCACTGCCGAAGACTTCTTCTTTGATTTTCTGGACGTTGTAGTTCGGCGTCGGTTATTTTGCTTTGCCATCTAAAGAAAACCTATTATTCAAAACTGATAATAATACATAACCAATAATAACCATTGGAACTCCCGCATATTGAAAAAACACCAATAGCAAAACCGAAAGCGTTAAGAAAATAATTTGCAGCAAATTATCTTTTAAAGTGAATTTCTTGATTTTTAGCGAAAAAAGAGGGATTTCGGCATTTAAAATATAAGCACTAAAAGCTGTAATCAATAACAAAACCCACTGACTAGTCAATAATTCTAAAATAAATAAAGAATCAGAATAGCTTATTACCAATGGCAAACTCAATATAAACAAAGAATTTGCTGGTGTTGGCAAACCAATAAACGACTCGGTTTGGCGCGTATCAATATTAAAAAACGCCAAACGGTAGCAAGAGCCTAGCGTAATAATGAATCCTAAATAAGGAAAAAACGAATGATTAGAAATTTCGTGCTGACTATTTGACAACAAAAAATACATTACATAACCCGGAACTACGCCACTAGTAACCATATCGGCCAAGGAATCCAATTGCAAACCTAACTCGCCTGTAACTTTGAATAAACGAGCAAAAAAACCATCAAAAAAGTCAAAGAAAATCCCTAAAAAAACAAAGAAAAAAGCCATTTCAAAATCTTGATTGCTTACAAAAACCATGGCAATACAACCGCAAAAAAGATTGAGTAACGTAATGCTGTTTGGGATGTGTTTTTTAATATTCATTTTCAATTTGCTTTTAAGAATAGCTACAAATTTAATACAATCCCGTTTGTAATTTCAAATTAGTTCTTTTTTCTTCCACATCAATTTTCAACAGATTGTTTTATTGACTATTTATTTAAAACAAGAAAGAAATAAGCTCGCTAAAAAATGATACTTTTGAAAAAAATTAGCAAAGACACTTATTATGGCACCTATTTTCCTTTCTAAAAAAATGATATTTCTGTTATTCTTTTTTAGTGTTTTCAGTACTTTTTGGGCGCAGAACATTCAATTGTCAAAAGATGCCACAGTGAGTGTAATTACTTGTGGCGTTGGGAACGAATCCTATTCTCTTTTTGGACATACTGCTATTCGAATTAAAGACAGTGTTAATTTTGTAGATGCAGTTTACAATTATGGTGCTTTTGATTTTAATACGCCTAATTTTGTTCCAAAATTTGCAAAAGGAGATTTAGAATATTTTGCTGTAGTGCATCCTTATACTGATTTTATCAATCAATATGCTTATGAAAATCGTTCTGTTGATGAGCAAGAATTAAACATTCCAATTGAATTAAAGCAACAACTTTTCGAAAATCTAAATACTTCATTAGCTTCAGGAGACAGTCATTATACCTATAAATTTATTGATAAAAACTGTACTTCTATGGTAGTAGATATTATCAACAAAACATTAGGAACTGAGGTAATTACAAAAAAAACCGATACTGGACTGACTTACAGAAGTATTTTATTTCCTTATTTTGATAATCATTTCTACGAAAAATTAGGTACTAGTATTATTTTTGGAACTAAAGTAGATACTAAAGGAACAAAGTTATTTTTACCCGTAGAATTACAAAAAAGTTTAACAGTAACCCAATATAAAAATCAAGCTTTAGCTCCAGAAAACGTAAACTTGCTTCATTATAAGCCATCATACAGCAGCTCATGGTGGAACAATATTTATTCTTATTTGATTTTTCTAGCTTTACTGGCAATTTGGAATAAAAAAGAAATCCATTATTTTTATTTTTCTTTAATGGGAATCCTTGGAATTTTCTTTCTCTTTATGGGATTTTACTCCAATCATTTGGAATTAACCAATAATTACAATGTGCTTTTATTCAATCCTACCTTGTTAATACTTTGCTTCTTTTATGGGATAAAAAACAAGTCTTGGATTTATAAATTATCTGTATTTAATCTTTTTACTCTTTTAATTTATCTGGTGGTATTAATCAATAAAGCACACTTATTTATTGTATTGCCTTTAGTATTAACATCAGCCTATTTTTTGATACAATTAGTACTAAAAAACAGAAAAGCGATTCCAATAATTATTTAGAACTTTATTGTCCTCTGTAAAACAAGATGGTTGTTATGGTTTTTAAGGTAATGCTAAAATCAAGGTAAAAACTTCTGTGTTTGATATAATATAAGTCGTATTGTAGTTTTATTAAACTCTCTTCGATAGATTCTCCGTAACTGTAATTTACTTGTGCCCAACCTGTAAGTCCTGGTTTTATAACATGTCTCGTTTCGTAAAAAGGCATTCTTTCGGCAATTTCTTTTACAAAAAAGGGTCTTTCGGGACGAGGTCCAATTACTGCCATTTCGCCTTTCAAAATATTTACAAATTGAGGAAATTCATCTATTCTGGTTTTTCTCATGAATTTTCCAAAAGCGGTAATTCTGCGATCTTGAGCCTTAGCAAACACAGCATTTTCCAGTTCGGCATTTTCGATCATAGTTCTAAATTTTAGAATTTTAAATACCACACCGTCTTTACCCACACGTTCCTGAGTGTAAAATAAACTTCCCTTATTAGCAATTTTATTTCCTAGAAAAATAATTGGAATTAATACCAGCGTAATCAACAAGCCAATAATAGAAAGAAAAACTTCTAAGATCCTTACAATTAACAAATACAAACGATTTTGATTGCTTCGACTAAAGGGAAAAAAGCGATAAAAATCACGTTCTACATATTGTACTGGAATACGCTGTGTTTTAGCTTCATATACCTGCGAATATTCTCTAATTACCTTTCCTGATTCTAGTAATTTCAATAATTGTTGGTACAATTCGGAAGTAATACTATTTGTTTTTTGAGAAGCTACAACAATTTCTGTAATGTGTTTTTCCTTAACATAATTCACTAAATCTACAGAAGATACACGCTCTATGTTAGAATAAAATAGATTCTGAACCTTTTCTTGTTTAAAATCATTCACATAAGCTATAATTTTATAATGAGGATCTATATTGGCTAAGCCTGAAATCAGTTCGCCTAATTGTTCTTCTTCACAAACTAATAAAGCATTTTGATGAAAACGGTTGGATGCCAGAAAACGCACATAAAAAACCCTCCACAAAACCAGTGAAAAGAAAACTACAAATAAAAAGGTTAAAATCTGGAGCCGATTTGAAGGGAGTTGCGGCGCATAAATGGGCGTTAGAAAATAAGCTAAAACCGTTGTTGCTACAGTAAGAATACAACTTCTTGTAACCAAAAATTCATTACTCGAAATTTGGAGATTGTAAAGTTCAAAAATAGTTCCAATCACTTTTAGATAAAATAACAGCACTATTAAATAAGTAAAATTAGATACTGCTGATTTCAAATATTCCAAATCGAAAAAAGCTCCTACAGTATATAAAGACGTAACAACACAAAAAACATCTACAAGATGCAAAATCATTTTCCTTTCGGAAATCTCAAAATGAATTTTGTTTTTTGGCATTCCATTTTTTGTTAGCAAGATACCTTTTATCTATAAAAAAGTCAACTAAAAAAAGCTTTAAAAGATATTTTTGTACAAGTTTACAAACTATTTATAAATACTAAAAACATATTCTTACAAGAACTGAAAATCCAGTTTAAATGGCATTTTAAGCATAAAAAATAAGATTTTTAAACTATTTATTTGCTCTTTGAATGGGTTTGATAGTTACGTTTAATAAGGTCAAAGCATATACAAAAGCAGGAGCTGCAATTCGCATTGCGGCATGGTTGATGGTCAATAGCCAAAAGGCGTAAAAAGAGAAAAAATAAATATTTTGATAATTATTCAAAAAGACAATAACAGGTGTAAGAAATAAGATAATTAGAATAAATATTCCAAACATACCGTGTTCCGCTAACAATCTCGTTATTTCATTATGCGAAGCCACTTCCTGTCCTATTTCCTGTTCCCGAAAGACTTTTCCTAAACCTATCCCCACGCCCATAATAGGATTTTCTTTAAAAAGGGTCAATTCAGTTCCCATTATTAATTCACGTCCGCCCAAACGGTCTTCTTTCACTCGCCCTCTTGCATCTTGATTGGCATATCTTTTTGTAATTAACCCACTGGTTTGTATCACGCTGTAACTCCAAATACTTAGTGCTAAAATACCGCTAAGAACAATTATCCATCTTAACTTCCTTTTCCCGGAAGGATTACTAAATAAATAAGTCGCTATTAACACAAAAATAACCATTGCAAAGCCGGTAATCACTCCTCCTCTTGAAAAGGTGACAATGGCTCGGTAACTTACTACTATTAAAAGAAAACCGTTTAATACCATCATCATTTTTGATTTTGACAAAAAAACCAATTGACAAAAAAACACAAACATTCCTAATCCTAAAATAGTAGCTACCTGATTAGGCCCAAAACCTCCAGAGGTCGCAAAATTAGATTGTGTCCCAGTTACTACGTCTTTAACACTGGGATTGTATAAAATCAAATAGACCATAGTAGCAATAATAGGCAAGCCAAAAAAGACCAGAATGTTTTGTAACTGACTCAAAGTAACTTGTCTTTTATAACAGTACAAGGCACACAAACCCAAACATATTGGTCCGGAAATATTAAAAACAATGGCTTTCTTGATTTCTAAATTAACATCCTGATTACTCATTGTAACTAAAAATGCTGGCAGCAACAATAAAAAATATAACCAATATACTATACTACTTTTCGAAAAGCTACTTAAAACAAAACCCAATAACATCAGCAGCGAAATCACTAACTTGACGTATTCGTTATTAAAATTCCCTCCTGTCATTCTTAAAAAAACCTCAGCACCAACTAAATAAGCTGAAACATACAAGACTTCGTTATTCCTATTTCCCTTATTAACAATATAAAAAACACCAAAAACTGCAATTACTAATGCATAGATTTTGGATAAAAAGGGAATATAAAAAAGAACAAGCGCTAAAGCGACATGAAGTAACGCTAGCTTAATGTAATTGATTTCGGATTTATTCATTAATAATATAATTATACTTTATAATGAGTTCTTTCATAATTTCACAAGAAGAGTACTGTTTTAATACCTCCGTTTTTAAATTTGTACCTAAGTCTTTTTGCAAATCTTCATCGAAAGCTAATTTTAAAAAATGTTCTTTTAATGCTTCTGAATCTTCAGGATTGAATAATAATCCATTATATCCATCTTTAATAAGTGAAGTACAAAATCCAACATTTGTACTGATTACAGCTAAACCCGCATGTCCATATTCTAATAAGGAAACAGGAAAACCTTCATATCGAGAAGCCAAAACACTAATATTTGCCTGAGATAATGCAAACGAAACATCCTGTATTGAATCATAAAAAAAAATACTCTCTTTCAAATTATTTTCATCTATAAAATATTTTAATTGGTAAAAATAATCATCATGATATATTTTACCTACTAAATGTAAAGACCAGGAAAAATGATTTAGTTTAGTATTATTAAAGGCTTTAAGTATTGTAATATGATTTTTAGGCTTCTTTAAATTGGCTAGACAAATAATTCTTTTATTTGTCTCACCATTTAGGTATGTTTTATTGCTAACACTACTGTCGCCTAATGTAAAATTAGGTATAAAAAACACCTTTGTTATTCTTAATTTTTTTAAAATCCATTTTTCTAATTCTGGATTTACAGCAAAACAAGCTGAAAAACAGAAAGAACATAAAAACAATATGTAATGTTTTTTTCTACTTTCATTAATTCTATTCCCGTAATGATCGTGCCAAATTATTTTAACTTTTGGCAAAGTTAATTTGACTAAAACCGCTAAAAAGAAAGACGAACTGTGTGCCTGAATAATTTGTACCTGATTGTTATTAATGTATTTTCGGAGTTTTAAAACGGCTTTAATGTCTAACCTAGTCTTCTTATCTAAAAATAAATAGCTAACTTTCTTGTCTATTTGTTTTTTTAATTCTCCTTCTTTACGAGTAGCGACTAAACCTGAAAAAGCAATTGATTCCGAAAGCGCATTAGCATAATTGACCGCCATACGTTCCGCTCCACCTGCTTCTAAGGAATCTATGAGTTGTACAATTCTCATGCTTGCAATAGTTTTTGAATTTCAGTTTCAAAACGTTCCATAGTGTATGCTCTGGACCAATTTAATGTTGCTTTGCTTTTCCTTTCAAAATCTGTTGGGCTATTTATTAACTTATTAATTGTAGCTGCATCTTTTTCTAAATCCATTTGTAACAGAATCCCTCGATTGTCCTGATCTAACATATTAGGAACACAGGAAACCGCAGTGGCTAAAGGAACACAGCCCCAAAACATACCCTCGGCAATGGCTTTTGGCCAGCCTTCGCTTTTAGAGGGCAAAACTACAAAATGACTTTCCTGATAGGCTTTTTTTACTACTTCCTGATTTTGATTCCCGTGTAAAACTACAAATTCTTTCAAATTATTGGCTTCAATATACTTTTCCAAAAATGTTCTCAATATTCCCTCTCCATAGATATCCAAAACAATATTTTCGTTTTTTAGTTGTAATTTTTCCAATAGTTGAATAGCATACATTGGATTTTTTCCCTCAACTAAACTCCCTACAAAAAGGAATTTTATTGCTGTATTGGGATTTATTGTTTTTTGGATGACATTTTTTTCTATTTCCGAGTAACTGGCTGTAAAAAATGATTTTATATTTTTGGATTGGTTTTTCCAATTGCCATAGACTAAAACCTGCATATTCCGGGTCAAAAAAGTATTACTCAAAATCCATTTTTGTAAACGATAGGTCCAGGGTTGTTTTGCTTTTGGATCCCAATTTCCTGCGTATTTAGCTGTTTTGGATTTTGAAGGGAAGAATATTTGTGCAACACAAGCCAGTAATCCCATATTTCCAGGACAGCGCAAATGAATGTTATCGGCTTGTTGCATGGCTACAGCTATTTGCAAAAGAATTTTAGGTAATTTAAAAATGGAAGCAATTGTATTACTGAAATTGGTTAGACTAAAATGAGAAACGCTTCTAAAATCAATACTTTTATGTTCATAAAAAGTATCGATTGCTGTCGGTTTCTTGTTTTCTAATGGAGCAATTAGAATTAACTCATCGACCTGTTTTATCCAAATGTTCATTTCACGAACATAGGGGGCATAGCCATAGTATTGCTTTTGTTCTACAGCGTGAGGCACATGTGTAACAATTAAAAATTTCATCCACTTAATTTATTTACTAGTCTTTTTCTAGCTTAGCAAATATAGTTATAAAATGGTTATGAGTTTTGGGTTGTGAGTGATGAGGCATATTTTCAAAGCCATTCTAAGATTCGCTAAGTTTTTCTTATAACAGCCCACGGATTGTACTGATTTAACGGATTAAAACTGATTTTAGTTTTTATCTTCAATTAATTTTTGAATAACAACTTTTGGAGCTAAATATTTCTCAAAATATTTTCTACTATTAAACTCTAATTTAGATTTTAGATTTCTATCCGAAATTAATTCTTCAATAGCTAATTGAATCTCCTCTCTATTATTAGCGTAAATAACATGTTCGTAATTCAATAAATTTTTCGGTAATTCATTACTATGAGAAGTTGTAATTATTGCTTTTCCTAAAGCTAAGAATTCTGCTAACTTCCAACCGTGACAAGAAAGAACTGCTGGTGTATTAAAAGCAATTGCGGATTTTTTCATTTTTTCTATATAAACATTCAAGGGAATTTTTTTCGAAAAAACTAAATCATCATACCCTAAATTATGTCCATTGACTCTAGCTGCAAAACCTCCTTCAAAACTAATATTCAAACTACTTTTACAGCTTTCAATAAATAAAGCTCGATTTTTATTTGTTCTAACTTCTTTTTTCCAAATACTACTTATAAAAAAAACTCCATTTTTAGAAGAAATGGACGGAGTATAAACATCTATTCTAAATCTTTTATATTGTCGCCAATAATTTGCAATAAATTCTCTTTTATTTAAGATTGTATTTTTAAATCTAAAAAAATTTAAAAATAAATAAAATAAAGTATTAAAGAAATTCCAAATTTTTATTCCAAAACTTGGTCCAATAGCGATAATTTTATCTTTATCATTTTCACATATTTTCTCTATACCGTAATTTATTTTTCCATAAATATCACACCATTCTAGCCAATTAGTATCTATTTCATTTGAATCTCTAGAATCTATAATTATGTTTTTTACTTTATTATTATCTTCAATAATAACTGCAAAAGTACCTTGATTAAAACTAGGAAATTTAGAAATATTAAATTCAAAATTATCATAAACTTCTTTTAATCCTAAAATATAATATCCATCATAAAAAACATTACAAAGTCCATAGATATACACTTTTGATTTCATTGTATTATTTTGGTTTATTAAAAATTAAACTCCACCACCCTACCAAACGACCTATGGATTCAGTGAAAGCTGCTTTTTTATTTGTAGTTGTAAAGGTATTTGAAAACCGGATAACTGTTAGCAATATCGTTATCCCATGCCATTTTAACTTATCTTTAAACGCTGGTTTGGGATTTTTAACCCTCCACACATACCAACCATTGCGTACTACCATTTTTCCATATTGGTACTGATTGGGTCTTCCCGATTCGGCATGATAATGTTCTAATCTTGCTTTTGTATTTATAAAAAGCTTTCCAGTTTTGGCTACACGTAAACAAAAATCAGCATCTTCATACAAACCATAGCCTTCAAAATAGGTTGAAAAAGAAAGATTATCAAAAATATTTTTTCTAAAAGAAGAAACGCCACCCATAATCATTTCAACTTCATATACTTTCTCACTAGGTGGCAAAAAACCAACACCTCGTCCATGAGAAAAAAGGGAAGAATACCCTGGCGGACAATCACTGTCTAAGCCTAATCTTTTACGCAATATAAAACGACTTCCGTCTTTACGTTTCCAGCCATCAAAATAGAATTCATTTATGTTTGGAATGTAAGTACTTGTGACTTGTTCCCATTTGATTTCATTTACAATATAGCCTCCTACTCCTAAGGCTTCTGGATAAACGCTATAGGTTTTAAGTAATTCTTCAAAATAATCGGGATCTAAAACGGTATCATCATCTAAAAAACAAACTATTTCAGACGATTCGGCAACTTTTGTTATTCCAAAATTTCGTTGTTTAGTCAACCCCCTATTGCTATCTGAAACTAAAAAATAAATTAAATTATCAAATTGATTTTCTTGTAAAATCAATTCTGTTTCTTTATTTGTCGAGCCATCGATTACCAAAATCTCATCGGGATAGATGGATTGCTTTTGAACCGAATGCAATAATTTAAGCAATGGTTCTGGACGCATATAGGTACAGATGATTAAGGAAAATTTCATATGAATCTTATTTATGTCTAACTCCTAAACTCTTTAATTTTTTAGCATAAAAAAGAGATTTTTTAAATTGTAAATTTTTATATGGAATTCTTAAACAACGATATAAAAACCCTTTTTTTGAACCTTTAAATAGATAAAGAAAGAAATGCTTGTATTTATATTCTATTAACTGCTGATTTGTAAAATGTTTTACAATTCCATACATTATAGTTGGACTTGGAACTGGACGCAAAAACTTCACAGGAACGTCTAATTCCCATGGCTGTTTTTTTCTTTTTTTTCCAATAATTTGTGCTTCGTTTCCCCAAAATCGATATCCTCCAATAGGAGGTTTTAAATGTAAATTTGGAGAAAAAGGATTATGAATTACAACTTGGCCTAATTTAATTAATGAAAAACCGAAATCACTATCTTCACCATAGCCCCCATCAAAATTAATATCATTACCAACTAATGTTCTAACGTATTCTGTTTTCACACAAGAATTTGCATTACTAAAACCAGCATTTGCACCAACTTTCCATCTTGAATCTCCTATTTTTTTAAGTTTTTCATCTAATTCTGTTAATCCTTGCTGCATATTATCAGCCCTAATATCTAATCCATTAGATGCATTTACACTATAAGTTTGTAATAATCTTATATGATTTTTTATAAAATCGGGCTGTACACGAATATCATCATCACCAAAGACGATATAATCACCAATACATAATTCTATAGCTTTATTTCTAGCCCTACAGCTTCCTTTTGTTTCTTGCCATTTTATTGTTAATTCAAAGGAATAATCTCTTTGTTTATATACTATTTCATTTCTTAAATTTTGAGGAGTGGCATCAACAATTACAACCTGGGAAACCGGATAAGTCTGAGCAGCTAAATCTTCTAACAATTGCAAAGTAAATTCCTGACGCATCATTGTTGGAATTATATAACTAACCGTTGGATTCCCTTCTATTTCTAATAATTTACGGGGTTTTACAACAGGTCTAGTTTTTGTTTGGTTAAAATTTTTCTTAGCCCAAAAAAAAGCATTCCATTCTTTCCATTTCCAGAATCCTTTTCTATATAACATAAAGACGGAATGATCAATTTTAAAATTCTTTCTAAAAAAAACATACCTATCTTTTACTGTAATATTTATTTCTTCTTTAGTATTTTCGTTAAAGAGTCCTTTTACATATAGAGGAATTACCGCAGAATTTCTCACAGCATTATAGCCAAAATCTAATGCCTGAAGCTGTAAATTTTTATATTCTTGATCAAACCCCTTCAACGTAATCCAAACCGACTGACGAACTGCAAACTGATTCGGATTGATTCTCCAACTTATACATTCATCCAAGTTATCAAAATCATTCAAATACCAAAAAAAAGTAGCTGTTTGATAGACTAACTCTTGAAAAGCATTCTTATAGCCTTGTTCAAATGAACTATGCCAAATATCACCTACACCCAGAGCAAGTGATTCCAATTTCTTAAAATCAGGTTGCCCCCTGTAAAAAATGATTTCCCCAAGACTCGTTTTATATTCTTCTAATTTCATTTGTGTGTTTTTAAATTGAGAACCTTTTGATAAAAATCCAAACTCTGTTTTGCTACCGTGGCTATAGAAAATTTGTTTATCACTTTTTGTCGGGCTGCTTTTCCCATTTCCTGCCTTAAATTTTCATCAGCAAGCAACTTCAAAATAGCATCGGCATATTCTTTATGCTTTTCGGGATGTACTAGAAAACCATTGATCCCATTATCAATCACATCTGAAGCCCAACCAATATTTGAAGCCACAACAGCTTTTTGCATTGCCATAGCTTCAATCCATGAAACAGGTAAGGCTTCTGCAAAAGAAGGAAACACACAAACTGTTGCTTCTTTTATATAATTTTGAATCTCAGTGTAGGGCACACTGCCTAAATATTTCACATTCGACAATACCTGCTCAGAAAACAAAGGTTTCATCATTTCCCAAGTTGAACTTGAACCCGAGACAATATCAGCTACATCCTTACCTACTAGTATTAGTTGTGCTAATGGATTTTCTTTTACAACTTCATTAAAAATATAAGGCAACTCCAGTAGTCCTTTTTTTCGAATTAAACTTCCAAAGTATAGTATCGTATTTGATCTAGAAATTGTACTGTTACCTTCAAAATCATTAGTATCAATACAATTGGGAATGATGGTGAAATTTTTATTTAATCCAAAAACTTCGTTGGTTTTATCAGCTGTAAATTGACTTACTGCCAATAATCCGTCTGCTTTTTCTAACGCTCGTCTTTCATGAAATTTATTTTTCCATTTCACAGGACGTTGATCTAAATGACAAAAATAGGCATCTGAACCATTGAGTCGAATTACTATTGGGCATTTTTCAGGTTGTATAAAAGATGTAATACCAGTCCAATCCGGAGCTTCAACCAAATCTATTTTCTTTTCATTATACAGCTGGTTAATCAGTCTTTCTATTTTTTTTCGTGTAAAAAACCAGGATAACCCTTTTATTTTTACATTCTTAATTTGATGAACAGTAATCCCTTCATCGTCAAAAAGACCATCTTCTTTTTGACCATAAACCAAAACACAAACAGAACATTCTGTTACCAAAAGTCCTTTAGCCAGGTTTTTTATACTTGTCCCAATTCCACCTGAATTTCCTGTTTTAGCATGGGGATATTCGGGAGTAAGAAAAGCTATTTTCCTCGCTCCAAATTGATCTGAAGGAGTTGGAACTGAATATTTTTTTTCCATTTTTTTTTTACTACTATTTGCGTTTTTAACTAATGATAAATAGTTCAATTTCTTTTATCTAAAGTTTTTTTCTTTCCCCGCCCTAAAGGAAGGAAAAATATATTTCTTTTTCTTTACCCCAGCCCTAAAGGGAGGAAAAAGAAATAGGACGTTATTATATATAACACGTTTTATTTTATTGCAGCAACTTACTTTTATTTATTGAAAAAATCTTTAAGAATTCTGGCTGTAAAAATTCTGGCTCCTGTATCATTCATGTGACCGCAAGAGGAAAAGTATTTATCCTCCAATACTACGTTTTCATAATTGTGAATTTCAGGATAGACTTTTTTTACTTTATCAAAGTACTCAATTCCTTTTGTGTTTTCACACATGGGAGTCATTATTGAAATCATATTGATATTATTAGCTTTACACAATTGTTTGATTTCCTCGTAATATTTATTCTTTAAGGGTTTCAATGCGCTAATGTCATTTTTCATTTTCCCTTTCTTGTTCTTTAAGGCATGAAAGCCTCCTTCATCTAAAACATTTGTGGTTTGTCGGCTCCCTGTTTTATACATCTCTCTAAAACCTATTAAGCCATCAAAATCAATGTAACGGTAAAATGGAAGATAATACATGTATTTAAAATCGGTTTCATTCGAAAAATGATTTTTAATGATTTCAGAATCGTGAATGTAAGGCAAAAATTTAGCTGCCACAGTTTCAGAGCGTTTTTCGTTAGACAGGTTTAAATCGGTTTCTAAAATCAATGTTTTAATTTTATAATTTCGTTCTAACATTAACTTCAGCAATAACGAAGATTCAAATAAATGTCCTCCACTGATTCCGTAATTGTAGGTTTTCAATTCTTTTTGTTCAAACATTTCAGTAACAAAATGATTGTTTGCTCGGGAAGAACCTAAAATCACTACATCATAATTCCTAGCTTCAGAATTATAAACGTATTCTATTTTGTTCCGATTACTGTTTTTTAGGTAAATGGAGGTATAGCCGTAATCTAATAGTACGGCTAGTACTACTATTATAATTATTGTTTTTATTGTGAAAAGTAAAAATTGTTTCATTGTCTTTTTATTACTACAAACTTAAAATTTATATTTTCTTGTCCTGTTTCTAGAAAAAGAAATGGTGTATTTTTTTATTTCTTTTTCTTACCCCTGCCCCTAAAGGTAACTTATATTTATATTTCTTTTTCCTTTCCCCAACCCTAAAGGGTCGAAAAAAGAAATATTAGGACGTTGTTGTTAATCCTGAACATTGTGAATTTTCGGCTCCCTTTAGGGTTGGGGTAAACGAAAATTTATATTCTGTTTCTTTCTCGCCCTAAAGGGTAAAAAAAACTATGTCGATATTACTATTTCTTTTTCCTTTCCCCAACCCTAAAGGGTGGGAAAAAGAAATATTAGGACGTTGTTGTTAATCCTGAACTTTTTACTTTTTGGCTTCAGCTCCAGCAGATTGGGTAAACGAAAATTCAGGGTTTCGTATTAATAAAGGATTTAATTTTATCTATAACTTCTTGTAATTTCAATAGTATTTCTTCATTTGTGAATCGGATTACTTTTAACCCTTGAAATTCAAGATCAGCAGTTCTTTTTTTATCTAAAAGTTGTTGCTCTTCGTCTAAATGATATCCGCCATCTATTTCGATTACTAATTTTAGGGCATGACAATAAAAATCAGCGACATAAATACTAAGTGGGTGTTGTCTTCTAAATTTATATCCATCTATTTTATTATCTTTTACAGCTAACCAAAATTTTTCTTCTGCTTCTGTTTGAGTTTCTCTTAATTTTTTAGCATTAGAAAAAATCTGTGGAGATGCTCCTTTCCACATATTCTCAGAATGATTTTTGCTTTTGTCCATAATACTAAAAGTTTTGATTGGATAAAAAATGAACTACTGGTTTTCTTTTTTACTTTTTAATCCTAAAATTTATTTTTCTTGCTCCTGTCACTAAAATTAGAACTTGTATTTCTTTTTCCTTTCCCCGCCCTAAAGGGTGGGAAAAAGAAAGTAGGACGTTGTTGTTAATCCTAAACATTGTGAATTTTCGGCTCCCTTTAGGGCTGGGGAAAACGAAAATTACTATTTCTTTTTATACCCCTGCCCCTAAAGGGAAAAAAGAAATTTAGGCGTTATTATTAATCCTAAACATTGTGAATTTTCGACTCCCTTTAGGGCTGGGGAAAACGAAAATTCATGCTCCTTAGTCTATTTTTTTCTTGCCCCGCACTAAAGGGAAAAAGAAATAAGGCATTTTTTATTTCTTTTTTTTACCCCTACCCCTAAAGGGGAAAAAGAAAGAACGCATTATGGTTTAGTATAAACACTTTCAATTTTCGGCATCCACCATGGCGGATTGGAGAAAAATGAAAATTGAGTACTAAAACTGAAAATAAATAAACTCCTTATAATCGGAATAAGTGCCTAGTGCTAATATTGCGGCTAAACACAAAGCTAATTTTATGCTTTGGTATTTGCCTGAAATGGGTTCGACTTTGGTGCGGTTGTTCCATTCGACAAAAACGAATAAAAATATCAGTATGACCAACTCATAGTTATACCTTTCATTGCTTAAATATTGTGATGTAAGATGTCCGTTTGTAAACATATTTTTGATGTATAAAACCGCATCTGTGATGGTTTTTGCTCTAAAAAACACCCAGGCTAAACAAGTTAATACAAACGTAAGCAGAATATTTGCTAATATTTTTAGCGAATCCCAACTCTTATCCAATACAATATCATCTAAATTGTTTCTGTTTGATTTCCTTAAAAGTAATGGTAAAAAGTACAAGGCATTTATGAATCCCCAAGCGACATAGGTCCAATTGGCTCCATGCCAAAAGCCACTGACTAAAAAGATAATAAAGGTGTTTCTTATTTTCATCCAAAGTCCGCCTTTGCTTCCACCTAATGGAATGTACAAATAATCCCGAAACCAGGAAGATAAAGAAATGTGCCAGCGGCGCCAGAATTCGGCGATGTCTCTGGAGAAATAAGGATAGTTGAAGTTCTTGAGTAAATCGATTCCAAAGAGTTTTGATATTCCCAATGCCATATCTGAATAGCCTGAAAAATCACCATAGATTTGGAATGCAAAATAAACAGCTCCTAAAATCAATGACAACGAATTCATCGTTGAGTAATTATCAAAAATAGCATTGGCATAAGTGGCGCAAGTATCAGCGATGACTACTTTTTTGAATAATCCCCAAAGCATTTGATGGATTCCTTCTTTGGCTCTTTGAAAATCAAACTCTCGTTTTACTTTTACTTGTGGCAATAAATGTGTGGCTCTCTCAATTGGTCCTGCTACCAAAAGCGGAAAATAACTCACAAATAAGGAATAATCGACAAAATTGTATTCGGCTTTGATTCGTTTGTAATAAATATCAATGACATAGGATAAACCATGAAATGTATAAAACGAAATTCCCACAGGTAAAACCACATCCAACAGAAACGGAGAGGTCTTTAAACCAAAACCTTGCATCAATTCGGCAAAAGAATTGGCAAAAAAGTTATAGTATTTAAACATTCCCAGTAAACCTAAATTGATTCCGATACTCAACCAAAACCAAAATTTACGGCTGCTTTCTTTCTTACTTTTTTCAATTCGGATCCCTGTATAATAATCCAGAAAAGTGGAAAAAACTAATAAGAATAAAAACCTCCAATCCCAACAGGAATAGAAATAATAACTGGCAATTATTAATAGGGTATTTTGTGTGGTTTTGTTTTTATTAAACACAAACCAATACAGTACAAATACTATGGGTAAAAAAATCGCAAAAGCGAAGGAGTTGAAGAACATTTTTCAGTTGTGAGTTGTGAGTTGTGAGTTGTGAGTTGTGAGTTGTGAGTGCAAAATTAAAAATTATTTATTCCCTAATTAACTCCCAATGATTTTCTACCATTTTTTTTAATGAAAAAGAGTTTTCAATTAATGATCTTGTATTTATTTGTATTTTTTTTTCTCCTAAATAAATACTTTGAATCATGTTTTTGAGTGTTTCTATATTTTTAGGTTGAAGAATATAACCGTTCACTCCATCAGTAATCACTTCGGTATTTCCTCCTACAGCTGTTGTGATCACTGGAACATTCGCTGCTAAACTTTCTAATATAGACAAACTAAAACACTCCATATGGCTCGGCTGTAACATGTAGTCGTAGTTATGAAAAACAGCTTTCAGATTAGATATGCTGCCTTTCAAATTAAAATTAGTAACGACATTTTTACTTCTTATTCTTTCTATAAGTGTTGCCTTATATGGTCCGTCACCATATATATCTATGCTAATTTTAGCTTTTATAGTCGCTGACATTAATGCAACAGCATCTATTAAGTCTTGAATTCCTTTAGATTCTCTTAAATGGGAAACTACTAAAAAAGTAGGATTACTACAACTTCTGTGTTCCCTCATTACAATATCATCGATAACGACACCGTTATAAATAGTCTGTGCTTTAGATTTTAAATGCTTTCCAAAATCTTTCAAAATTTCATTTGTAGTATATTCTGAAACACCTACAAATAAATTTATATATTTGGAATATAACAATCCTTTTATTTTTTTTAAGATTTTTTTCTTTAACGGATATCCCCCTAAAGGTCTTGGATTATGATCTACAGCAATAATTTTTGCCTCAGATAGTTTACTTATTCTTTTAAAAACTGGAGTACACAATTCTACAAAGTGCGTGATAATAAAGCTGTAATTTTCATCATTCCTTTCACAATATTTGACAAAAAAAATTTCTGTATTTTGACACTCCGTATTAATAATATTTAGATTCGAATATTCTCCATGAGCTGAATAATTAGGAAAAAACCAGTCAATTGCAATGCCATTTTCTTTGCATTTCACATCAAATGCCCAGAAAAAGTAATCCATTCCGCCTACTCTTTCAGGAAGTAATTCATAATTACAAAGAATAGCAATTTTCTTCATCTTCAAGTCCATCGTAACAAAGTTTGAGCGATTCTTTTTCCTGTTTCAGGTAATGGTTTTGTTATTTGTAATTTTAGTAATTGCGTTCTGTTTTCCGAATCTAAATTAGGATTGTTTAGATAGTGGTTTATGGCTATAACTAACTCCTCTTGATTTCTTACTATTTTAGTTGCCTTACTATTAACTACATTTACAATATGAGCGTAGTTTAAAAAGCGTTGGTCATCATATAATCCATTTTCAATATTTCCAAAAACGGTATTAATTACGGGTTTATCAAACTGGATAAAATCCAAACTCATTGTTGATAGCATATTAATATTCAAATCCGAGAATTCTAATATACTTCTCAAATCCTTGACATCCTCAACTGAAGGAATGCGTTGCGACCAAGCTTCCTGATGTTCCTTACGTGATAATGTCCATCGGGGATAATTCCATTTTATAAATGGAAATCGTTCTACAAAAGAAGCAAACCGAATGGGATCTTCCGCTGGAGAAGTTCTAACGATGAAATTTACCTTTTCTATTTGTTGATTTAAAATGGCTTTTGCAATAGTTTCAATATACAATTCATCATTTTTACTGGTAGAACTATCCCCACAACTAAAACAAATGGTTTTTAAAGAAGTATCTAAACTGAATTTAGCGACAATATCTTCTTTAGCAACCTGATACCTTTCTAAAACATACGGTTCAAATTGAGGTGTACCAACTACTTCAATATTTTCTTTTTTAACTGATGTATAGAACTGCTGCAGTTCCGCTTTCATTAAATCACTCCATACCAAATAACAATCAAAATTAGCAGCCATTCTGCCTTTGGAAGCTAAATTATCCCAAGAAAAAATAAACGAAACAGTCTTAATTTTTAATTGTTCTGCCTGATATACTAATGGTGCAATAAAAGGAGGACGCTGGTGGGTAAAAAACAATATATCAAAATTTTCTTTTTCTAAAATTGTTTTGTAACCAGAAGTAATTGAATTGTTTTTAAACGTTTTTTGTTGCCAAAAATTGAATCTTTGTATCCATTTTTCTGAATGTAAAAGAGTATTAACTTTAAAAATAAAACGCGTTGCGTAGCCTCTGAAAGTTTTTAATTTAGAATTATTAATACGTAAACTGTCCTGAATGCCAAAATTGTTTTTTTGATGCAATTTAAGATGCGCTACTTCTTTGGCTTTTCTAAAAAACCAAGTGGGAAATTTTTCTTCAAAAACTTCTAATTCAATGATTTTAGAATTGGTTACAAAATTAGAATACACTTCTTTAGGCAAACAAGATAGTATCACTACCTCATCAAAAGCCTTTTCAGCTTCTTTCAAAAAATCACTTAGAATAAAATTTCTAAAGCCCACTCCATCAGTAATTACTACTCCTAGTTTCTTCATTATGAATCTCTAAATTGCTTTTGATGGTTAATTTCCCAAATGGTTTTATCTTCAATTGCATTTATGAATAGTTGGGTACTATTTCCTTTTCCAAAATTAGTAATTAAACTTTGGGTTTTATGAGAATCGATATTACCCAAGGCTTTCAAAATACTTTCTTTAGTATAATCTACATTAATGATTTCTGTATTTACAACTCGGTTTTGCTGACGAGTTCCTATGTTTATTACCGGTATTCCATAATAGGGTGCTTCTCGAATTCCAGCGCTGCTATTGCCTATAATAAATTGGCTATTTTTTAATAATGTTAAAAAGTATTCGAAACGAAGAGAAGGAAAAATTCTAAACCGTTTTTTTTCTTTAAGATTAAGGTATTCGTCAATAATAAACTGACTTCCTAAATCATTATTAGGAAATATAACTATATAATTATGAGTATCTTCTAACAATGCTGAAACAAAATTTTCAGTATATAATTTCATATCACTTGCTTCGGTAGTCACTGGGTGAAATAGAACAATAGCATAATCCTCAAAATTGATTTCATAGTATTTTTTTACCGTTTCTAAATCGGGTAGATTATCTGAAAACATGATGTCTATATCAGGGGAACCTATGGTAAAAACAGAGGACTCCATTTCCCCCATTTGTATTAATCTTTTGGCTGCTTCATCATGGGATACAAAATGGATATGACTTAATTTTGAAACACTATGCCTAATTAATTCATCTACCGTTCCTGATAATTCTCCACCTTCAATATGAGCTACTAAAATATTATTTAAAGATCCTACTATGGCTCCTGCTAAAGTTTCAACTCTATCGCCGTGCACTACAATCATATCGGGCTCTAGTTTTTTGCAATAAGCAGATAATCCTTCAATAGTTTTAGCCAAGGTCAAATCCATGGTAGTTTCATGGGTATGATTTTCAAAAGTATAAACATTTTTAAAATCACAACGTTGAATTTCAATCAGTGTATAACCATATTCTTGCTGCAAATGCATTCCCGTTACAAAAACATGCGCTTCAAAATATGGGCTTTCATCCACGATGGATATCAATGATTTTATTTTACCAAAATCAGCTCTTGTTCCCGTTAAGAATAGGATTTTTTTCATTTACAAACTATTAAAATTCTCTTTTCCCGCTCCCTGAAGTTTTTTTTATTTCTTTTTCTTACCCCTACCCCTAAAGGGGAAAAAGAAATACTGAACGTTGTTGTTAATACTGAACGTTATGAATTTTCGGCTCCCTTTAGGGCTGGGGAAAAACGAAAATTTTTGTATTCCTTTTTTTATTCCCCTCCCTGAAGTTTTTTTCTTTACCCTCCCTAAAGGGTGGAAAAAACTGGATAATATTATTATTTCTTTCCCTTTACCCCGCCCTAAAGGGTGAGGAAAGAAATAAGGACGTTTTGTTTAATCCAAAAATTTCTAATTTTCGGCTTCCACCGCGGCGGATTGAGGAAAACGAAAATTTGGGTGCTCCATTTTTTCTTTGCCTCACCCTAAAAGGTGGAGAATTTATTAATCAAAACTTGAACTATTCAAAATCATCAAAACCTAACTGTTCACCATTTTCAATAGTTCGTGTCGCTGTTTTTCCAATCAAATCATTAAAATGTTCTGCCAAAATTTTTCCTGTACCTGGACGTTTTACCCAGATATTTTCTTTAGATAATATCTCCCCTTTTTTAATTGATTGAATACTGCATACTGTTGCAAAAGCAAAGTCTATGGTGACTTGTTCTTCTTGTGCTGCTTGTTTTGTTCCACCACGCATTTGCCAAATTTCATTGGAATTTAGAATTAAATCCTTAGTAGCTTGTTCATCCATACTACAAATAATATCTGGCCCTGTACGTTGCATCTGATCAGTAAAGTGTCTTTCTAATATACTCGCTCCTAAAGCTACTGCTCCTAAACAAGCATTATTATTTAGTGTATGATCACTCAATCCAAAAACTTTATCCGGAAAAGCTTCGTGTAACTGGGTCATCGCTCCAAAACGCACTAAATGAATGGGTGTTGGATATAAATTTGTAGTATGCAATAAAGCAACGGGAATATTCTGTTTTTCAAAAATAGCAACAGCTTTCTGAACACTTTCTATCGTATTCATACCGGTACTCAATATTACGGGCTTTCCTAAAGAAGCAATATGTTCTAATAATGGATAGTTGTTACATTCGCCTGAACCAATTTTATAAGCCGGTACATCAAATTTATGTAGCCTATTTGCTGCTGCACGAGAAAAAGGTGTGGAAATAAAAATCATGCCTTTGCTTTCTACATAATTTTTAAGTTCCAATTCATCCGCTTCGTTCAAGGAACAACGTTCCATAATTTCATAGATAGAAACATCGGCATTCCCTGGAATTACTTTTTTAGCTGCACCGCTCATCTCATCTTCAACAATATGCGTTTGATGTTTCACCACTTCAACTCCTGCTCTTTTTGCTGCATCAACCATTTCTTTTGCAACTTGTAAAGAACCTTCGTGATTGATACCTATTTCTGCAATGACTAATGGTGGATAATCGAGACCTATTTTTCTGCCTGCTATTTCTATATGTGGGTTCATGTAAAAGTTGTGAGTTATCAGTTATGGGTTATGAGTTTTTTTAAAAGATATTTGGCATACTCCAAATCTTCTTGTGTGTCAATATCCACATTGGCAAAAATATGATTTACTTCGAATGGAAAAGCATTTTCTGAAATGATTGTATTCTCTAAAATTAGTTTTGCTTTAGTGATGTATAACAATCCATTTTCAAAAAACAATGGCTCTAAATCCTGACTTCTTTGACCAATGGTGTAATTAAAAGGTACAAATAGTTTATTCTTGATTTTACCTAATTTTTGTTCTGAACGACTCACTGTAAACAGACTATCACAATTATCTTTTTGAAAGGTTTCAAAAGCTTCTTTTAAAAGATTTTCTGGTCTCAAAGGGTTTGTTGGTTGTAATAAAATAACATTTTCTACTTCTGTTTCAATCGATTCCAAAACATGTTTCAAGGCTGAAACTGTTGGTTCCGCATCTCCAGAAATAGAAGTTGGACGATCGATTACCTGAGCACCATATTGTAGTGCTATTGCTTTACTATTAGCATCATCAGTCGAAACATAAACTGCGTCTATAATTGTACTGTTGGCTTGTGCAAACAAAATACTATGTACTAACAATGGATAGTTTCCTAGTAAGATGGTGTTTTTATTAGGCAGGCGTTTTGAACCTCCTCTGGCTGGTATTATGGCTATGGTTTTATTTTTCATCCTCTGGTTTCCAATAAATTTTAGCTGGAGGTAGTTTCAAAATGGCATGATACTCCTTAGTTGTCAAACGATTACTTTGCTTAAGCAATTTAGGAAAATTAAAAATTACATCAAAAACTGCCTGTGCTATCGCCATTGTAGCGATCCAGTCTCCTTTAGCCATTTTTGTTTTTATTTGAATCCATAAGGTATATAACACTTTTTTAGGGATTGTTAAAAAAGGATAAAAAAGAAAATACAAATACCATCCCGATCTCAAAGAACGGCGCAAACGTATCTGATAATCGCTTTGTTGCTTCCTTGCCTTTACATCGACCCTGTGATGTACTAATATTTGAGGCAGATAGTGAATTTCCCATCCTTTTTTAAACAACTGAAAAGCGGCAAAATCTTCTTCTCCATAAAATACAAACCAAGAAGGATAATCCGGAACTTCTTTCCATGCTTTCATTCTCCATACGTGTGCACATCCAACGAAACTTTTAACTTGTACTGGTCGCTCTGTTGTTTTCTGAAAATGTGGTTCTTGTAAACCCCAAAAAATTCGAAATCCAAGAATTCCAGCTTGGGGATGCCTTTCAAAAAAGGCACTTATTTTTTCAAGTGGTGTTTCCGAAAGAAAGTGAAGATCATCATCAATAGAAATAGTAAATTCTGTTTGCACTCGATTCATTAAGCGATTTCTGCTATATATTAAACCCTGACTTTTGGGGTTTTGAATTAATTGTATTTTTGGAAAATTTATTTTGATTTCTTCAAAAGTTCCATCTGTTGATCCATCATCACATACAATACAAACCACATCTTCTCGATCCAGAAGAATTTTTATTTTTTCTAATGTAAAAAATAATTCCTCTTTTCGGTTTTTAGTTGTTATTATGATAGTGAATTTTTTTTTATCTTTTCCCATAAAAAAAAGCAAATATTTTTTTATAAAATATCTTTCTCAACGTATATACTCTGTTTGACTTTTTTGAGTTAAATAAATCTTTTGATACTGAAACCTGCAAGTTACTACTTTGAATTAATTCATTATTAAGGTTATTTTCATTTATCATAATCATCCAATTCTCTAATAAATTCCCCATGTGAAAAGCATAGTTATTAAAAGTAGCTAGCCTAAGTTTATCTGCCTTGTCTATTGGAACGTCAACATAATTATGTTCAGAATTGCCTCCCACAAGAGTTAAAGAAGGATTTGAAGGTGATGTTAAAAATAAAATATCCCGACTAATTGTTAGTACTTGATGCGCACTACCAACAATTGCCTTAACCCCTTTAGTTTCTACTACTGGCCACTTTTTATTTTTATCAGAATCTAAATCCCAATTTATACTTGACAAAAACCTATTGTAGTTATCAAAATTTTCAGGTATCGAAATAAATTTATATTTCAATTTTCTAAAGATTATTTGTTTTAGCACAGAACTTGTTCCAGCATATAGACCCGTTCTAACAGGTATAGGAGAGACAGAACCTACATTTGGAAAATTAATGAAAATTTCCTCCACTTTTTCTTGCCACCCTTTTACAAATAATATATCAGCATCTGTAAGAGTTATGTATTTTTCTCTAGCACCCCGTGCAGCACCAATTTGCGCATCAATCTTGCCGATATTAGCAGTATGAGAAATTAAAGTATCTATTTTTCTCTCCTTAAGATACAACTCTAAAAAATCAGAAACTTTTGAAAAAGAACCGTTATTTACAACTGTTATCGCTGCAAAAGCATTTACTGTATTAATAAGTGAATCCAAACAAACTTTGAAAACACTCAAAGAGTTTTTGTAGAAACCTTCTTCATTAGGGATATAAACCACCATCACAATTCGATGATGGGTCGTCATGGTAACTTTTGTTTCCAATTTTTGAGGATTCATTCCTATTCTCATTTTTCAACAATTTTTTTTACAGTTGTTTTAATATTTTCTGAACCCAGATAGTATTTTATAGAATCAAAAACAGGTCTTTTAAAATCCTTTTTAGTCCTCCAATCATTAAATAATACTTCTAAATACTTTTGAATCTTTTCCAATTCATTGGCTTCACACCAAAAGGGATAATCATGTCCTAATAATCTTCTTGTTTCACTGTAATAAGGCGAAAGCAAAAGTATCGGTTTTTGTGCTTCGATACAATGTGGAAACTTAGCTGGTAAAAAAGGACTTATTTCAGCCATAGATTCTAAAATCACATTAACATTCACATGCATCTGAAGATTATAAATCACATCAAAAGGAATATGTGCATTTTCAATATAAATATTTTCTTCTGATTTATAGCTTTTTAGCAACTCTGTATGAAATTCTGCTGGTCCAATAATATAGAGTCTTGCATATTCTTTTGCTTCGGGATTATTTTTCAAAAACAATAAAAAACCTTCTAAAAGTCCTTTTGGAGAACGCTGTTTCATTAAATTCCCTGCATGAAGAATAGAGAATTTTTCAGGTTCAAAATATGATGGAAAATCTTTATTTTTTATTTCATAAGACACACTTTGATGCGGAATTATGATTCCTGTTTTAAGAAAATTAGGAAAATAACTCCCCATCCATTCTTTCAACAATAAACTTGGAAATGCTGAAAAAGCTGCTTTTTCAGATACCGCTTTAAAAAAAGCTTCTTTATTTTTAAAACCTGATTCTACCCAATTATAAGGTCTTGGATAATAATGAAATGGATAAGGATCATGCACATAAGCGAGCCATTTTTCATGGAATTCAGGGCATTTTAAAAGTGCATAATGCGGCCTGAAACTGGCTCCTTTGCTTAATGTAATAACAAGATCTGGCTTGAATGTTTTTTCTTTACGCAGTAACTTAGCAATGCTGTTAGTATCATTAAAAAAAGTAAAAGAAAAGCCTAAAAAATTTTCAATAAATTGATTTATATTAATTCCTGTCAAACGATGAAAAATACGCTGGGATCGGCTTAAAAGGTATAAAAAACCCCACTTTTTCTCTGGTATCGCTATACATTCTGCACCTGAAATATCAATCGTTTTGCGGGTATAATGCAAAACTTTTAAAATAAATCCGGCAGCAAGTAAACTTTGAATCAATGCCACATTTGCTTTTGATCCGCTACTATCTTCAATATTTATTGATTCTGCTATGACAAGGATTTTCATTTATTTTAATAAAGCGTTTACAATTTGTTCTGATGCATCACCGTTTCCGTAAGGATTTGCAATATTTTCAAAACCTTTAAAGTTTTCAATCAAATCAATGACAGATTCAATTATCATTTCTTGATTATGCCCTACTAATTTTGAATATCCAGCTATAACTCCTTCGGGTCTTTCAGAAACCGTTCTTGTCACAATAACTGGTTTTCCTAATGATGGTGCTTCTTCTTGAATACCACCCGAATCAGTCATAATCAAAAACGATTGCTGCATTAACCACACAAAGGCAGGATAAGAAACAGGATTGACGAGAAGAATATTTTTATTTCTTGATAATTTTTCTTCAACTATTTTTTTTACATTCGGATTTAAATGCACTGGATAAACAATCTGTACATCTTCTCTTTTTGCCAGTTGTAAAATTGCTTCACATATATTTTGAAATCCGGTTCCAAAATTCTCGCGTCGGTGTCCGGTAACTAATATTATTTTTTTATTTTGATCTATTTTTTCTTTTAAAATTTTAATTTCTGAAAAGTCAAAATCTGGTTTTTCTATTTTTTTTAATGTCCAGAATAAAGCATCAATAACAGTATTTCCAGTTTGAAAAATAGTTTCTTTTAGTACACCCTCGTTTATCAAATTTTGAGATGCTTGAAGAGTCGGAGTAAAATGTAAATCAGCCAATCGACTCGTTATCTGCCTGTTTATTTCTTCAGGAAAGGGTGCCGTTTTATTATACGTTCGCAAACCAGCTTCAATATGTCCTACATTTATGTTTCGGTTAAAACCTGCCAAAGCAACCATTGAAGAGGTTGTAGTATCACCGTGAACAAGTATGAGATCTGGTTTTTCAGCTACTAAAACAGAATCAATACCTTCTAAAATAGAAGCGCTTAGTCCATTTAAAGTTTGGTCAGATTTCATTAAATTTAAATCATAATCTGGCTTAATTTCAAAAAAAAGCAAAACTTGATCCAGCATTTCCCGATGTTGCGCTGTGACACAAATTTTCACTTCAAAACCTTTATCTTTCAATTTATGAAAAACCGGAGCCATTTTTATAGCTTCGGGACGAGTTCCAAAACACAATAGAATTTTCATCTTACTATTTTTTTCTTAATACGGTAAAGATATAGTCTTACTGGTAAAAACAGGTAAAATAATTGCCAGTTCATTTTTTCTATCCCTTTTAAGTGTACTTTTAAAAGTAATTCATTAAATAAGTTGTATTCTTTATAGTCTAATGAAATTTGGATAAAATAGTGAAGTATTGAACGAGTCAGCAATTGTTTTGCTTTTAAATTTACTACTACTAACAAGATAGCATCATTGTTTGATTTTTTACGAACTGGATTATCTGAATAAAATTCTCCTGTATTGGAGTTAGGGTGTTTTCTATTGTAATATAGAACGTTTTCAATACTAACTCCTGTAAAACCTTCCGCTATAATTCTAGAATAGCACTCCCATTCTTCAGCATAAAGCAACTCTTCTTTAAAACGAATGCTATCGAAACACTTTTTATCCCATAAAACAGTGCAAGAAGCCAGTCCAATCTGGTGGGTTAGTATTTCATACAATAGAGATTGATTTAAAACGCACTTAAATTTAGGTTTAAGAAATAAAAAATCAGGTATTTGTTGTTCAAAGGATTGTTTTTGATAATGACAAAAGTCAACATTTTTATTTTGCAGAATTGCTAAGCTGATTTTTAAATTATCGGGATGTATAATATCATCATCATCAAAAAAAATAATATATTCTCCTTTGGCTATATCCAACCCATAATTTCTACAACCTGGCAATCCTTTTAAATAGTTGTCTGGGCGTTTAAAAAATTGGAATCTCTTATCTTTTTCTAAAATTGGAGTTATAACTTCTTGGGTAGTATCGGTACCTCCATCATCAATAATCAAGCACTCCCAATCACAAAAGGTTTGTTGCTTGATAGAGTTTAGCGTTTCTACAATGAAATGGGCTCTGTTGTAGGTAGCCATGATGATTGTTACCGTTGAATTCATTTTATTGTCTTCACTTAAATTTATTCAAGATTCTATTTTTAATTTTTCTGAAGTACTTCCTAAAATTAAAGGCATAATCTTTTAGCCATAAAACCCTTATTTTATCTTGAGTTATGTGGGGAACACATATATTAACAATCCTATCTATTCTTTTAGTATGAAATTCGCTAACACCATACATTCTTGCATACCAAGTATGATACAATAATATTTCCCCGTTGAAATCAAAAACAGTTGTTGTTTCTAAATCGTTTTCAAAAGTATCGGAAACAGCATGTAAAAAATGAAATTTCATTTTTTTTCTTCTTAACCATAAGAAGAAACAATAGTATTCTTCAAAAATTGAATCAACATCATATTTAAAATTTAAACTTGATAAATCATCATCGAATTCATTTGCAAGAAGAAATTGATTTTCAACAACCTCCTTTTCTGAGTATAATGACTTAATTTTATCGAAATTTAATATGCAGAAAAAAGGGTTAGGCAAAAATGGATTTTTATCTCTCCATGATAAAATACCCCCATCTCTTATACTACAAACATCAATATTATTTTTTATCATTTTACCAATGATTTCAAATACTGATTGTGGATTAGCAAATAAAACATCTTCATCAACCATAATAATCCATGAATATTTTTTTGAAGATAATTTTTTAAACATAAATTTAATACTTTCTATTCCAAAAAGCCCCTCACTCCCGTCTATAGCGATAAGATCAATATCCAATGGAAAAGTTTGAATAGATTTTTTATACAACAATTTATTACTAACTGTTGTTAGGATTGCAATCTCACTTAAAAAAATACTCATGGTAAATATTTTATCATACTTTTTATTACAAATCTAAAGTCGTTTATACTGAAGTAAAACCAGTATTTTCTCAATAAAAAATAAATATGCTTTTTGCTTGAATTCGTATTATTACTAGCAATTTTGAACTTAAATTGTTTTATGACCGCTTTTTTTAAACTCCTCTTCGTCTTATAGTTTGGGGTTTTTAAAAATTGTTTTTCAATTTCTTGAAAAATAGAATAATTAGATACTATGAAATTGAAATCATAAACCTCAAAAGTCAAATTTGATTTAAAAAAATCTGTTATATGCGGATTTGATATACCTATATTATTTAAAAATTGATTATATAACAAAGAAATATTCGCTAGCCATAAATTTCGCTTTGATTCGTTTATATTTATTTGATTCGTTAAACTTTCACTTTGTAGTAAATAATTATATAAATATTGTTTAACATGAAAAAATTTGAATTTCATGAATGCTCTTAACCAAAAGTCATAATCTTCAACCAAAAAAAAATTTTCATTATAACCATTTAATTCAATAAAAACTTCTTTTTTATACAAAAAACATGCTCCAACACAATTACCAAAAGGTAAGCTTTCTATATCACCTAAATATCTCTTTTTTATTTTGGATGAGTTTTCATATACTAAATTCATGTCGCTATAAACAAGATCAGAATTGTTTTGGGTTAACTCATTTGATAAAACTTCAATAGCATTTGCATTGTAAAAGTTATCGTGGCTTGTCCAAGTTAACAAATCGCCCTTTGCAATTCTATGTCCTATGTTTAAACTAACGGGTAGTCTTTTATTGGTTGCATTTGTGATAATTTTTATTCTATCATCTTTCTGAGCATAATGAGTTGCTACTAATAAAGATTTATCTTTGGAACAATCATTAACAATAATCAACTCTATATTCTTATATGTTTGATTTAAACAACTTTCTATTGATTTAGAGAGATATTTTTCCCCATTATAACAGGGTAATATTATTGAAATTAGTGGTTGCATTATATTTTTAACTTCTGGCATACTTCATAACATTATATCCATTATTAAAATACTTAGCCAAAAACAAAGCAATTATAAAAGTTAAACCTTTCCTACATGAAAAATTTAGATAAATTAATTTAAACGCTTCTTTTTTGTATGGTACCTTTTGTTTTAATAATGCTATTTCAAAAGCATATTGCATATAACCCGATAAAAACCACTTAACTAACTCTTTATTATCAAAAACCACTAAATCTTTTGCAGTCAAATATTTAATATTCAATATTTTATAAATAAATTTTAAAGATTTACTGTTATTTTGATTAGTCAAAGTATCGTTATGAATTCTTCTATAAGTTACAACTACATTAAGGAATTTTCCTTTACAGGATTGATTAAGCAACCTAACAAAAAAATTATATTCATCTCCATCAGTTATAATTTTTTCATTAAAACTTATTTTTTCAACTATCTTTCGCGTCCCTAAAAAATCATTCGTTATCCAACCAATACGATTTAATGCAAAATTCATTGCTGAAATCTCTGCTTTATCTCTGTCAAAATTATAAGGTTTGCCCTCAATGACTCTTGTTTCATTATTAAAATTTATTGTATCTGTAACTACAAAATCTAAATGATTATCGATTAAATAAGTAACTGCCATTTCTAAGTGATTTGACAACATAATATCGTCACTATCAAACCATTTTATATAATTACCAGAAGTTTGTAAAAAACCATAATTGCGACAAGAATTTGCTCCTTTTTTTAAGTTAACTGGTCTTTTAAATATTCTAAATCTTGAATCTTTTTCTTCGTATTGCTTCATGACAACATAAGAACCATCTGTACTAGAATCATCAACTAATATGCATTCCCAATCGATAAAAGATTGCGCAATGATACTATCTAAAGTCTCAGGCAATAATTTTTCCCGATTAAATACTGGAATAATTATGGATATTAAAGGTTTATTTTGTTCTGTTTTTAGCATAATTGAATACTCTTCTAGTAAATTTTAAAGAATCTATAAAACTTAAACACCTTGTAAAACGGCAAAAATGAAAAAACCAAAAAGTGAGATTGACTTCATTATTCTTATAAACTAATTGTTCGTAATATATTAAAAAAAAACGTTTTTGTTCTGAACTAAAATCCCTTAGATAATTTGAAATAATAAATTTCAAAAACATTAATCTAATACTTTCCTTCTCTTTACTCTTATAATTATTTCTCGAAATATTTTGGTCACTCAATCTAAAATAAACTAATGCCGAATTAATTGAATAAATATATTTATTTTCTGAAATCTCTAACCAAGCCCGATCATCACTAAACCAAGCTAAATCATAATTATAAAAACCATATTTTTTGTAAGCTGTTTTCTTAAAAACATATTCTGACAGGGAGCTTCTTGTAGCATTCGTAAATCTTCTATATAAAAAATCAGTTGCTTTTTCAAGCTTTGGATGATTATAAATTTTAGAATAAGAACCATCAGCCTCGTGTACACGAGTTGCAAATCGGACTACTTTTATTTCTAATTTATTTATAGTTTCAAGATTTTCATAAAAAGCTGCCACTACATTTTTATCCATATAATCATCATCACCTAAAATCATAATCCATTCTTCAGTGTTTGACAATTCAATACAACGCTCCCATTGTTTTGTTAAAGAAGTAGTTCCTAAATTCTCTTGAAATCGATGATACAAAAAATAAAATTTCCCTCGATACTTTTCCAATAAACCCGAAGGGTTTTCTTGACTTGCATCGTCGCCAATATAGACTTTAAAACGTTTATCAGTTTGATTAGCCAACGATTGTAAAGTAGCTTCAAAAAAAGTGAATTTATAAAAGGGGATTACTATTGCTAGCATATTTTATTGCGTAGTTTTATAAAAAAAACTATAAAACTATTATTTTTTAGTTTTTCTAAAACTCTATAACCTTTTGTTTTTTTATAATTATTAATATGATTTTCTAAACTAATTATTTTTTGATTTTTTTGTTTTAAAACAAAAACTAAATATTCATTGTATACCGCCTGAGGGACTATTGCTTTCAAAACAAGTATTGCCTTAAATTGGTTCTCACTCATTAATTGCTCATCTTTAGTCATACTATTAGGATGTATTCTATACAAAGCAAGAGGTTTATCTAAAAAGTAACAATTATTATTATTTTGAAATACTTGCAACCACATAATCCAATCTTCTTTAGCTTTTAATTCTTCTGAGAATTTAAAACCATCTAAAAGACTTTTTTGAAAAAAACCACAATGTATAGGAATACTAAATTTGTTTTCCCAACCAAAGAGTAATTCCAGAAAAGTAAAATATTCTTGCTTTAACTCACAATATGGTTCAGTAGAACAAAAAGTATGATCTGTAAACATTCTAAAATTTGAAATTACTATTGTATCCTCACATCGGTATTTCAAACATATCTCTAATGATAATTCTATTTTTTTAGCATCTAAAAAGTCATCTGAATCCAAAAACTGAATAAAATCTCCATTTGCCTTTTCTAAACCAAAATTTCTGGCACTACTCAATCCTCCATTTTCTTTGTACAAATAGATAAATCTACTATCTTTTTCTAACCAATTTTTAGCAACTTCTTCTGTATGATCAGGACTTCCGTCATTGACAATAATACATTCCCAGTTTTTATATGTTTGATTAAAAACAGACTCCAAAGCTTCATCTAGATATTGAGCTTGGTTGAAGCACGGTACAATTATAGAGACTAATCTAGTTAACATACTTTTCTTTTAACTTTTTTAGAATAAAAAATAGTAAATCTTTTAATGAAAAGTATTTTTCATTGTATAAGTCTTCAATTATTTGTTTTTTTTCAAAATAATTTAAAAACTTATTTTTATAATATCCCCTCAATAAAGATGAATCATAATTTAAATTATTTACTTCAAGCCAAGATCCCTCAAAATGATGAACCGCATAATTTTTTTCAATATTCAAACAAAAGTAATTTGAAGGGTATATGCATATTCCATCTTCAAGATTTTGTATTTCATCCTTATTTGGATCAACTTTATAAAAATTGACTAAAAAATCGGATACTATTCTTGTATTTGTTTTTTCAGAAAAAGTTTCCAAACCCTTATAGTAATCAATAATTTTTTTAGGCCAATCATGCCCTTTCTTTGCACCCCACAATGCTGTAAAAGGAAAACCTACTTCTTCAAATCCTGAAAAGGCACTGTGATGTAAAAAAAAATCTAAATTATGTCTAATTTCTACATCTGTATCTAAATAAATTCCGCCAACAGTATACAATGAATATGCTCTAACATAATCAGTCACAAAAGCCCACTTTTTTTTTTGATATGCTTCTTTTGTAAAAACATTTGAATTAACATCAAAATTTTCTTCATTCCATTCAATAATTTTGTAATCTGGTAAATTTTCTTTCCAAGAATTAATACAGTTTTCTATCAATTCCGATTTTGGATTTTTACCAAACCAACAATAATGGATAATTTTGGGTATCATACTGAATTGATTTAAAAATTATCAATATTAATCTCTGGAACTAATGAAATAGGTCCAGGTATAGGTCCTTTAAAGAATTTTCCCTTTCGATAACCGTCATCTACAACTACAAATGTTAAACATCTTTCTGCGATTTCAAATAGGTTGCCATATTTATCGTTGAAGTGCAAATTAATGCTATACTCTCCAACGTTTAATATATACTTAGGTATTTCAATTTTCATTGTATACTTTCCTTTTTCTAAAAAACTTATTTTATCGTTTATATGATATGTATTAATTGCTGAAACTATTTCACCAAACGAATTATAAATAGCCACACAAAACCCTAAATCCGGATGATCACATTTTATCAAAAAAGGGATATGAATGAATATATTTTCTCCATTTAAAAAGTCTGTTTTTGTTTTTCCTTTAAAATTTACTAAAAAAATATTTTCACATTTAAACTTCTCATTTTCAAATTGAAATTTTCGTATGATTTTATCTGTATTCAAATATTCATTAATACATTCAGAGGTTTCACCCCCAAAAACCACTTTCCCATGTTCCAAAACAATCCCTCTTGTACACAAACTCTTTACTGCCGCCATATTATGACTCACAAACAAAACCGTTCTTCCTTCGCCTTTAGAGATATCCTGCATTTTGCCAATAGCTTTTTTCTGGAATTCAGCATCACCTACGGCCAAAACCTCATCAATTACTAAAATTTCAGGTTCCAGAAAAGCGGCTACTGCAAAAGCCAGGCGAACGGTCATTCCGCTACTGTAACGCTTAACAGGTGTGTCAATATAACGCTGGCAGCCGGAGAAATCGATAATTTCGTCCAGTTTAGCCGTTATTTCTTTTTTGGTCATTCCGAGGATGGCACCATTGAGGTATACATTTTCTCTACCTGTTAACTCGCCATTAAATCCTGTTCCAACTTCTAGTAAAGAAGCAATACGTCCACGTGACTTAATGGTTCCTGTTGTGGGTGCTGTAACCTTAGAAAGTATTTTAAGTAAGGTTGATTTTCCTGCTCCATTTTTACCAATGATTCCTAGAACTTCCCCTCGCTCTACTTCAAAATTAATATCCTGTAATGCCCAAACGTAATCAGAGGTTCCTTTAGTAGAACGATCATTAGTCTCTCCAATTTTCAAATACGGATCTTCTTTTCCACGAATGCGATGCCACCACCGGTTTAAGTCGTGCGATAACGTACCTGTTCCAACAGTTCCTAAACGGTATTGTTTAGAAATATTTTCGGCTTTTAGGATGACGTCTTTCATAGTGGGTTTAGGTTATAATATAAATTTCAGATTTCTTTTTACTCCCTGCCCTTAAAAGTAAAAAGAAATTAAGAACGTTTTTTATTATTTCTTTTTTATTCCCCCAGCCCTAAAGGGTGGAAAAAAGAAATGGAATGTCTTTATCTATCAAAAATATAGTAATTTCTTGAAATTTTCGGCTCCCTTTAGGGCTGGGGAAAACGAAAATTCACGAAATCTTACACCGTATCTATAAAACTCTTTTCCGTCTTATTAAAAACCAAAAGACCAACAAAAAATACCGCTATTGTTACTAACACGGTATAACTTAATCCTACAACTGAAATTTCGCCAACGTTTAAAAGCAAATAGCGAGATGTTTCGATGATATAGGCTAAAGGATTGTATTCAACAAGCCAACCGAACTCTGGCAGTTTCTCCTTTATTAATTCCATTGGATACATTACGGCTGATAAATACATTAGTAATTGGATTCCAAAGCCAATTAAATAACTAAAATCGCGATATTTAGTAACCATTGAGGAGATTAACATTCCTAATCCTAATCCCAAAATGCCCATTACAGCAATTAAAATTGGAAAAAAAAGCACTAACCCATTTAATGTTAAACTGGCTCCTTTGAGATAATAAAAAAGGTAAAAAAAGATAAAAATCATAAACTGGATGCCGAACTTAATCAAGTTGGAAATTACAACTGACAATGGTGTTATTATTCTGGGGAAATATACTTTTCCAAAAATACTAGCATTCGCTTTAAAAGTATCTGAAGTGCCATTAAGACAAGCTGTAAAATAGTTCCAGACCGTAATTCCTGCCAGATTAAACAAAAAAGGGGGAACAGTTCCTGTTTCTATACCTGCCACAGTATTAAAAATAATGGTAAAAGTAATCGAAGTAAACAAAGGCTGAATCAAATACCAAAGCGGCCCTAAAACGGTTTGTTTGTATACCGTAACCACATCCCGTTTTACAAAAAGTAGTAATAAATCACGGTATTGCCAAACTTCTTTAAAGTTGAGTGAAAAAAAATCGTTCTTTGGTTTTATTTCAAACAACCAATCTTCTTCAAGTCCCTCTGTTTGTTTCATTTTATTATTCAATCCTTTATGCTATTATACAGGTAAATATTCTAACCTAGTAGGAGTCAATCCAAATATAACCGACTAGATATGCAAAAAAAATAGTTTAAAAATGCATACAATAGTAAAATTCCGTCTTATTATGAGTTGTGAGCTGTGAGTTATGGGTTGTGAGTTTATCTGTTGAGTGATATACTAAATCTTCCATCTCCTATCTTCCTGAACTTCCATCTTCCAACTTCCAACTTCCAACTTTTTTCCACTCTCATAAAAACTAACAAAAACTTATGAATTCCAACTTCCAACTTATGACTTCTTTTTCCTATATTTGTGGCATGTTTACATTTTTAAAATCCAAACCAGTTCTTAAAGATCTGATTCCTAATAATCATATTGATATACACTCTCATCTTCTTGCTGGAATTGATGATGGGGCTAAGAATTTTGAAGATTCTTTGCGTTTAACCCAAGCCTTACAGAAAATGGGTACGAGTCAAATTATTACTACTCCACATATTATTCAACATGTATGGGAAAACACCCATGAACAAATTATTGCCAATAAGAATAGCACGGTACTCGATCTAAATAAAAACAATATAAATATTCCTTTTAAGGCAGCTGCGGAATATTTGATGGATGATCAATTTGTTCGTTTATTTCAATCGAAGAATTTGTTGACTTTGAAAGACAATTATGTGTTAGTAGAAATGTCGTACATCAATGCTCCTATCCAACTGTATTCTATCTTATTTGATTTACAAGTAGCAGGTTACATTCCTGTTTTAGCACATCCGGAACGTTATTTGTTTTATCATAAAACTTTTAATGAATATACAAAACTCAAAAAAGCAGGTTGTTTGTTTCAACTTAATTTATTGGCTGTTGTAGGTTATTATGGTGAAAACATTGCTAAAATTGCAGAACAATTACTGCAAAAAGGTATGTATGATTATGTAGGTTCTGATGTGCATCATGACAACCATATCGCCGCTTTTGATCAAAAAATAAAATTAAAGGATAGTACTCCGCTTAAAGAAATCATTGCAAATAATCAGTTTTTTAAGTTTTAGTCTTTTTATCAAAACTTAATATCATTTTTTTACCACAAATTGCACAAATTATTTTTTTAATAAATTTTCTTTTTCCCCATCCCTAAGGGGTGGAAAATTTATTGAAAATTCATCAAAATTACACCCTTTAGGGTCAGGGGAAATTAATTTTAATGAATTTTTAAACAGGTCTAATTTATTTCGTCCAAAGTTCATATAAGGGGGAG